>NZ_JAVKEW010000059.1:0-7972 GCF_040226375.1 Coleofasciculus sp. G2-EDA-02
TTCCCTATTGCTGGCTCAGTCCCGGTTTCAACTCATAATGAGTGTATATCGCTGCAAGCTTAGGTGGGGATTTCAACCATTGTTATCATAGCACAAAATTCCCCCTCGAAGGGGGAGGCTTGTGACCCAATTTTTCGGTCATGATTGATTATTTTTTAGGGTTGTGAGCGATACGTTTAGCAGCAACCACTGATAATGATCATTGATAACTGCTTACGCAAGATTTTTCACTCGTTGCTCCCTGACTAACGTCAAACTCACCCAAGCTCCGCGATCGCTATAGCGACGAATCAGTCGCTGGCGTAGGTTGGGTTCGACTAACCAACCGACTTCTAGGGCGAAACTGTGACCAGATTTAATGGTTAATGGACAGTTAGAAGACGTGCCATCGGGAAGCAGTACCACTTGAACAGGTAATGCGCCGTCCTGGAAATGGAGTATTGCTCCGTCAATTCTAGCACTGGAGGTTAGGGTCTGAACGGATTCACCGACGCCAAAGGTTAGCCGTTGGATGAGGCGGTTGCTGTCTTGACGTTCAATCGTGAGTTGGGTGGAATAGGTATCTGGCGAGCGCCAGTCGGGATAGAGGGTGATGGCTTCGCCAAGCCATTCTCCCAGTAATTGATCAACAGTTAGGGGGGGACGTTCTGGGGTATCGGTTCCGGCGCGTTTTTCCCGAATTAAGGTTAACTGAGACAGTTGAGCGTCTTTATTGTAGAGTTGCACTAACCGCAGGCGACGATTTCCGGCAATTAAGCCTAATTCAGCACCAAATTCGGAAAAAAGACCCCACTGCATTGAGCCTTGGGAAAAAGCGCCAGTGTCGAAGACTAGCACACTTCTGGCTAAGGAACTGTATTCTAAGACCGTTTCCTCTACGGCGCGATCAGGGGGATAGCGACGAATTACCTGGCGCACCGTTTGATTCTGATTGAGTCCCTCTAAGCTGACAACCGTTGGCGTATCCGTCAACGGTTCTCCTTGTGGCGAAAAGCGGGTAAATGAACCTTGCCATTCGCCTAAATTTTGTAGTAAACAGTCCCATTGCGATCGCATTGTTTTTCCTGCTCCCTGTTCCCTGTTCCCTGTTCCCCTAATTAACTCGACGCACTGGTATAAAACCGTAGGGCGAACCGCCAAAAGATACCTGAAGCTAGCAGTAATCCTAATGCCAGAATAGCAGCACCAACCACCCAGACCAACTCACCGCGACCAAGGATCACCTCTGCGGGTATCGTAGTTAAGAACGCCACAGGGACGACAAAGGTAAAGAAAAATCGATAAACGGCGGGATAAGCTACCATCGGAAAACGCCCAGCTTCCAAAAACCCGCGCAGCACTTCGGTCACATTATAAATTTTGACAAACCAAATACTCGTGGCTCCGAGTATAAACCAGAGGCTGTAAAGACTGATCAGACCAAAAAACAGGGGAACTGCGCCCAAGAGGTAATTAACCCAACTAACCTCAAGGCGTTCACCTGCATATACTAGAAGTATTCCAGCAAAAATTAAATCGGGCAATCCCCAAGGAGACAGGGTGCGCGATGACAGCCAAAATTGAGAACTAATCGGCTTAAGCAGGATAAAGTCGAGGGTACCCTGTTGGACATGGTTGACAATGCGATTGAGATTAGGACTCAGCAGCGTCGCCGCAAACCCTTGGAGAAGGGTAAAAATCCCCAGAATCACTAAGGCTTCTTCCCAACTCCAGCCCTCAAAGGTATAGCCCGTGCGGTAAAACAAAAATAACCCAAATAAACTGCCCACTAAGTTTCCTAGACTGCTTAAGGCAGCAATCAGAAAGTTGAGGCGATACTCTAGCTCAGCGGCGAGGGCAGTACTCCAGAACAACTGTAGTACGTTCAGATATCGTTTCATTTTAATTAAGATAGCAGAAATCACCCCTGAGGAGGCACAAAAGACGGCAAGGCGTTCATAATGTCAGTAGAGTTCAAGGAATTTTTGTGTCTCAAAAACGCAGGGTTTGGATCAAAGTCGTGTTAGGGCTGGCAGTTTTAGCATTAGTAGGTGTCTCAATTATTCCTCTGTTGGGAACTGTCCTAGAGAGCAATCAGCCTTCTGCTGTCGCCACACCGAATACCCAACCCAGCCTATCAACAGAACAGCAAACTCAACTCGAAGACCAAGCCAAAGGGTATCAACTGGTTTTACAGCGAGAACCGCAAAATCAAACCGCGTTGCGAGGATTATTAGAAGCAAAACTGCGGCTAGGGGATGTTCAAGGCGCGATCGCACCCCTAGAAGCCTTAGCTGAACTGAATCCTGACCAACCGGAATTTGGGGTATTGCTAGCTCAAGCGAAAGAACAAACAGGCGATCGCGAAGGTGCCGCCCAAGCCTACCGTCAAATTTTAGCCTCACAGCCCGGAGATATCAATGCTTTGAAAGGATTAGCCACCCTGTATATTCAGCAAAACCGTCCAGAAGCAGCAATTGGTTTATTGCAAGATAAGATCAAAAATGCCGCACAACAGAATCAGACTCAACCCGGTAGAGTAGATGTGAGTTCCGTCCAACTTTTGTTAGGTGAAGTCTACCTGAGTCAACAACGTTTTACAGAAGCCCTCACCATTTATGATGAACTGATCGAAGAAAACCCCCAAGATTTTCGCCCGGTATTGGCTAAAGCACTAATTCTGCGCCAACAAGGGAGAACGGAAGAAGCCAAGCCTTTATTTACCACGGCGGTTTCTCTCGCACCGCAGGAGCACAAAGATCAAGTCAAGCAACTTGCCACATTAAGTGAACAGCCTACACCTGCACCAACTGCATCCCCTGGTAATAACGAGACACCCGATTTTCCCGAACCACTTCCGGAAGGGGAAGAAAGTCCATAAATCATATTCTAGGCATTCGTAGTGGCTCTCCAGTAGTCAGGGTGATAAGCAAACCTGATTATTCTTGGAAACTTTGTGGGGCAAGGCTTTCAAAACAATGTTTTTAAGGAAGCTATCACTAATATCGGGTTTTCCACCACAAGTACGGGAGAGCCTCTAGCTGTAGAAATGTTGACGATGCACTCGTACCCGTTTAGAAGGATCTTGCTTCTGCACCCAGATTAAAAACTTCTGCATTTGAGGTTCATTTTTTAGCTTTTCCAAAGAATTGAGTTCTTGGGATAAGTGAGTATTATCAAACAGAGAATGGATCTGCCGATGACAGGCAGAACAAATCATCGCCGTGGGAATTGTCTCGACTTTTTTCTTCTTTGCCTTCTGTCGAGGAATTAGGTGATGAATCGTTAAATGCTCAACCTCTCGTTCACATAATTGACAAATCATAGTGAGTCGCTGTCCTATCACAGACACTAAAGGGAAAGCTTCACGAGTGCATCTTTGACGGCTGACGGTAATTGTCGCAAAATCTTGCCTTTCTCCCGGTCAACAGCCACTAACGTTACTCGACCGGTTACATAGAGTTCTTTGCTATCGGGCGATTGAATCTGGTAATCCCAATAGATGCGAACACCGTCTATATCCGTCATCCGGGTTTTGACAATCGCCGTCTGACCCATGCGAAGCTGACGGTGATAGCGCACAGAGAGTTCAACCACGGGTAATTCACATCCCATCGCCACTAAGTCAGCATACTCGATCCCAATAGACCGTAAGCATTCTACCCGTGCTTCTTCCATCCAAGTTAAGTAATTACCATGCCAAACCACCCCTGCATAATCGCTGTGGTGAGGATGTGCCCGCACCGGATACTCAAACCAGTGTTCAGTGGTGGCGGTTAAAGAGTGACTTTGGATGGCGCTGGTTGGTGGAAGTTGAGCCGAAGATGGGAAATTGTCAGACATATTACTAAACTAAGGGAGAACGTTACTGTGTTACTACCTAGATAGCACAGGAGTAACCGTAAACTGCAAGCAGGAATAACCGATACATGTAGATTGGATTTAGAACAAGTGGCTATTTTCAGCATTTAGCTGATCTCGCATAATTTTACGGTTTGTTAATGTCCTGTTTTTCTGAGTTTCCAGATTATGTATCCTGAGCTGTTTTTCGTGGGCGCCCTCCTCGCTTACCATTCTGACGAGCTGCTCTTGCTTTAGCTGTTGAAGTTACAGAGCCTCCTCTACTACCTAATTCAGCCATCCAAGCCTTAGTTCCAAATATTCCGAGCATTAGGGATGGAATACTGAGATCAACATCTAGTGTTTCCCAGTGTAAACCTTCACCAGATGGTGTCAATTCCACTTGTGCCAAGTCATCTGGTGAGGCATCCATTAACCCCTGAACTAAATCTGGGGGAAACAAAAAACTGGCTCCATTTTGAAGTTCAATAACAGTTCGACCAGATTTGTGATCGTAATGGACGGATTGAGCGCGTGGTTCAGAAGCATCGGCAACTTGTGCTGCTGATCTTGCTTGGGCGATCTCATTCTTTAATGTTTCTTCATTCAGATCGGTATTTTTCATGATTAAGCTATCTTTTCTAAAGAGTAAGTGTTAGGTAGTAGGTGTTATGTATTAGGGAAAACATAACACCACTGAATCTATAAAAGCCTCTTTGATTTTATCTTAAGTCAAACTTATCTTCAGTCTTATTCTCCATGAATATCTCTCCATTTCTCTAGTAGTTCTGTCTGATGAGCAATAACCAATTTCATTGCCTTGACTGCATCTGAATCATTCATTATGTCTTGACACGGATTTCACAGAAAAGATAAAACTTTCCAAAACCCTGAATAGTAAAGCACACCTATTGACACAGAGAACTCACCCTCTGTGCAATCAGTTCTATTAACCTCTCCCACCCCACCCTAAACTCTCCTCTAAATCCGTGAAATCAGTGTTACTTCGCCTCCATCCAATTTTTACCTTCACTCACATCCACCACTAACGGTACAGATAACTCAACCGCTGATTCCATCGTCTCTGGAATTTTGGCTTGTAATTCCTCCCATTCATCCGGCGGAATTTCAAAGACTAATTCATCATGCACTTGCAATAGTAATCGCGCCTGGTAATTCTGTAAAACCTCATGCATTTTTACCATGGCAATTTTGATAATATCAGCACTGGAGCCTTGAATCGGAGCATTCGCGGCGGCTCTGAGTAGCCCAGCGTCATATTGATCGATTCCCTTAAATTCATCCAGATTAATCTCTTTAGGATTTTTCTCTTTAGCATCACGCAGTCTGTTACTATTGAACTCAAAGTAACGCCGACGACCTAAAATAGTTTCCACATAACCGTTCGCGATCGCGTCCCGTTTCATTTGCTCCAAATACCCGAAAACTTTGGGATAACGCTGCTTCAATCGGTCAATAAACTCCTTTCCTTGTGCCGCCGATACTCCCGCTTCCCTAGCAAATCGCTGGGGACCCATACCGTAAATCACGCCAAAGTTAATCGTTTTACCTAATCGCCGTTCATCTGGTGTTACGGTTTCTTTCTCAAACAATAACTTCGCTGTTACCGCGTGAACATCCTGATTATTCCGGTATGTTTCCACCAGTACAGGTTCTTGACTCAGATGTGCCAAAATGCGTAACTCAATTTGGGAATAGTCTGCTGATACTAACAACCAACCCGATTCAGGTAAAAATGCTTTACGAATTTTGCGACTAAACGCCGTCCGAATTGGAATATTCTGTAAATTAGGATTCGATGAAGATAAACGTCCAGTACTGGTTATGGTTTGATTAAAATCTGTATGCACTCGCTGGGTATTTTCATCAACCAGTTTCGGCAACGCATCAACATAGGTAGATTTTAATTTAGAGAGGGTACGATGTTCTAAAATAGCATCAATAACCGGATGATCCCCTTGTAGCTTTTCCAATGTGGCATGATCTGTTGAGTACCCCGTTTTCATTTTGCGTGACTTGCGGCGGTCAAGGTTCAGTTTTTCAAACAGTAACTCACTTAACTGTTTAGGAGAGCCTAAATTAAATTCAACTCCTGCTTCTTGATAAGCGTTATATTCAATGTCTGCGAGTTGTTTTTCTAGGGATTCCGAGAGTTTTTTGAGATAAGCCGTATCAATACGAATTCCCTGATATTCCATCTGGGCTAACACAGGTTCTAGAGGTTGTTCAACTTCCAGCAACAACTTTTCTAGGGCTGGAATTGCCTCCAGTTCTTTTCGCAGTTTTGGCACCAGTTGAAACGTAGCATAAACTTGCCTCCCGCAGTAATTTGCCACTGTTTGACAACTCAGTGCAGCAATGGTTTTTCCTTTGGGAATCTTTAAATCTTTGTAGCTTTTTAGCTGAATTTGGGGTAAATAACGCTCAGTCAAACTATTAAGGTTATGACTATTATCTGGATTGAGGACATAACTGGCTAACATCGTATCCATGACTACCCCAGCTAGTTTAATCCCCTGAGTTCGCAGCACCAGACGGTCAAACTTTACATTTTGTAGCACTTTGGGATAGCGATCGCTCTCTAAAATAGGACGGAGTGTTTCTATAACCCTCTGTTGCTCTAAATTTTCACCCTGCTCATGGGCAATGGGGATATAAGCAACTTCTGCTGGTTCTATTCCCCAACAGCAGCCAATTCCCACCAATTCGGCGTTCTGTGGCTTTAAAGCGCTGGTTTCCGTATCCCAAGCCACTGGAGTTGCGGAGTTGGTGCAGTTTTTCAGGATTTCGACAAGCTGCTCCAACTTATCTTGTGTATCGATAATCTGAGGTTGAATCGGACAACTGAGTGTAGTTTGCTTCTGGTAGTCTTCCGTTTCATCGGCTGTCCAGAAAGAAAGATCAGGACTAGTGTCTTCAACGGATGGTTCTGGTTCTGTCCCCGTCTCTTCCACGACGTTTCCGCCAAAACGCTGCTGGAGTTCGTCAATTTTACTCAGAAAAAACTCAAACTCCAACGTTTGTAAGAGGGGTTTGAGGACAGAGGTATCAAATCCCTCTAACTTCCCCGCCTCTAACTCCACATCCACAGGCGCATCAAACTTCAATTGTGCTAAATATTTAGAATGTTCAGCGTCCTGTTTTCCCGTTTCCAGCTTAGTTTTTACTGCGCCTTTAATCTGATCAAGGGATGCATAAATGCTCTCCAGGGAACCAAAATCATTCAGCAACTTAACCGCCGTTTTTTCACCAATTCCCCTCACTCCCGGAATATTATCGGATTTATCCCCACAAAGAGCTTTGTAATCCACCACCTGTTTGGGTGTAATACCCAGTTTATTTTTTACCTCTTGGGTGCTATACTCCTGGATTCCTGTGGAACTGCTACGCTTCAAATCCTCCTTGCTAAGATAGAGAACTGTAATCGGCTTTTGCGGATCGATGAGTTGAAACAGGTCGCGATCGCCGGTTACAATTTTCACCTGATACCCTTCATCAGTCGCCCGATGTGCCAAGGTGGCTAACACATCATCAGCCTCGTAACCAGGTACTGCCAAGACGGGTAAATTCAACGCCGTTAGCAATTCCTTCAGATTTTGCAAATCTGGGATAAAGTCTTCTGGTGTTTCCGGTCTATCGGCTTTATAGGTATCGTCCGCTTCGTGACGAAACGTGGGCAATTCTAGGTCAAACGCCACCGCCATCGCCTGAGGTTGCTGAGAACTGATCACCTCTAACAGGGATTTGAGAAAGCCAAAACACACGCTCGTAGGTATCCCTGTCTTTGTTCGCAATCCACCTCCTTTAATGAAGGCGTAATAGGAACGGAAAGCCAGAGAATGACCGTCAACCAGGATAAACAGGGGTTTCTCTGTCGTTATGGGTTCAGCAGAGGGAGAGGAGTTAGGCACAGGCTTTGATTGAGACATAGCCCCATTTTACCCAGTTGCCTCTGCCTGTACAGGACTATTGTTTGGGTAAGTTTTTTTGAGCAGACTATCAAACCATCAAACTAGAACGCAGGTTTTACCGTTTAACCACTATGAGTAGGGGGGCCCCCAATCCGGGCCCCCCCCCAGACAACTCGGGGCCCCACGCAACAAACCGCTAAAAACGGGTTTGAATGACCACC
>NZ_JAVKEW010000060.1:0-11076 GCF_040226375.1 Coleofasciculus sp. G2-EDA-02
GCTTCCTGTCTCGCTTGCCGTTGCCTTTTTGTATTGCTACAAATTGGTCTTACACAGCATCTCTCGCCCTGTAGAGACGTAGCATGCTACGTCTCTACATCACCTCAAAGAGTGAACCCAGGCAGCAACCCGCCTTCCGCAGGCGTTATTCTTTGTTCGTACAACATGGCTTGGCTTTTCTTTTACCGCAGGGCGTAACCTTACGAACCAGTGGTCATATTCTTTCCTTGGCTGCGATGTTTGGAGCGGAACCAGCATATTACTGCTACTTCGGAATTAGCCTGTCTGATGTCCATACGTCCTCTTCGGGTCAGCAACCAATCAAATGATAATATTAGCGTGCTAATAGTTGCAACGCAAAATAAGACGGTTACTCAACTGATTGAAGACTCAATTGATAGACTGCCGTTGCCATATGTATTGGAAACCTCCGTTCCTCCGGTTTCCCGCTAGTAATCCCCACCCGAAAGCCGTTCATTCTCGCCTGACGGCTACGAAAATCCGTCTGTTGAGGGTGGGGACTTCCGCGATACGTTAACTTGTGTGAATTTATCGCAAGTTCTATTAAGTTTCATCGATTTTCAGTAAATATTGCGGTTGAATACAAGATTAAAGGCACAAATTGTTACAGGTTCATCCCCAAATGCAAGTTTAGCAACTTGTGCGAATGATTTTGTCTCTACTGGGCTGGCGTTCCCTACTGAAATGGCTAGCTTTCAACCCAAAATTCGTTTAGCTAATCTTTCAAATCATCCCTACTCAAGAGCGAAAATTAGTAGAGTAGGGGAACCGGTCTGACTCGTTTTCTGTGGAATTTGGTGATTTCAATGACTTCTGCTGCTGAACTTTCAGCTTCACAAGCTGCGGCAATCAGTCCCATCGCGACCTTACCCGAGGAGGCTGAAATTGCATACGATCCCCTGCAGACAGCCAGGGGCGTCTACATAACTGTTCACGGGCATTTTTATCAACCCCCTCGTGAAAATCCTTATCTGGATACCATTGAACGTCAGCCCTCGGCGGCACCGTTTCACAACTGGAATGAACGAATTCACCACGAATGCTATCGCCCCAATGCCTTTGCACGGGTGTTAAATGGTTACGGCGAAGTGGTGGAGATCGTTAATACCTTTGAATATCTCAGCTTTAACATTGGTCCGACGCTGATGTCGTGGTTGGAACGCTACGACATGGAAGTTTATGAGCGGATACTGGAAGCAGATCGCAAGAGTTGTCAACGGCTTAACGGTCATGGCAATGCGATCGCGCAAGTCTATAACCATATCATCTTACCCCTCGCCAATGAACGGGATAAATACACCCAGATTCGTTGGGGAATGGAAGATTTCCGCTCTCGCTTTGGTCGTGATCCCGAAGGAATGTGGCTGGCGGAAACGGCGGTTGATTACCCCACCCTGGAAGCTATAGTGGCAGAAGGGATTAAGTTTATCATTCTTGCACCGTCCCAAGCCGAACGCTGTCGCCCTCTGCCGACAGAAGACAATCCTGATCCTAAATGGCATGAAGTGGGTGGAGGTCAGATTGATCCCAGCCGCCCTTACCGTTGTTTCCTCGAAAGCGGTGAATTTATCGACATCTTTTTCTACGACGGTCCCATCTCACGGGATATGGGGTTTAGCGATGTTCTTAGTAGTTCCGAACATTTCGCCGGTCGTCTAGGGATCGCGATTCATGGGGATCACCGTCCCTCCCAGATTATCAGTGTGGCAACCGATGGGGAAACCTTCGGACATCACAAACGCCACACAGAAATGTGTATCGCCCATGCCTTTACTCAAGTCTTTCCCCACCGTAACTGGACGGTGACCAACTATGCCCATTACCTCAGCATCAGTCCGCCGACTTGGGAAGTTATTCTCAAACCCGTAACCGCTTGGAGTTGTTCCCATGGCGTCAACCGTTGGCAAGATGACTGCGGCTGTGGTGGCGGCGGTGGTTGGCATCAGAAATGGCGGCGTCCCCTGCGAGAAAGCCTGAACTGGCTGCGGGATCAGTTAGTTCCGGTGTATGACGAGAGAGTCCGTCAGTTTTTCCGCGATCCTTGGGCGGCGCGGGATGAGTATATCCAAGTGCTTCGCGATCGCTCTTTGGAAAAGGTGGAGGAATTTCTTAACCGTCACAGCGTTGCGCCTCTCTCTCCCACGGAACAAATCGACGCCCTGCGGCTATTGGAAATGCAACGCCACGCCATGCTCATGTACACCAGTTGCGGCTGGTTCTTTGAGGAAATATCCGGGCCAGAAGGGGTACAGATTTTACGCTATGCGGCGCGGGCGTTGGAGTTAGCTGGAGAGGTGGCGGGTATCCAGCTTGAGCTAGGTTTCTTGGAACGCCTTTACCTCGCACCGAGTAATATAGACTGCTTTAAAACCGGGGATGTGGTCTATCGGCAACTGGTGGTGTCGGCGCAAATTACGTTTAAACAAGTTGCCGCCCATTACGCGATTAGTTCCTTATTTACCAACTATGCCCAACAAGAACGGATCTACTGCTACCAAGCGCATCAGCTTGACTATCAACTCCAACGTATGGGTTCACTGACGTTGGCAGTGGGTCAATTGCGACTGGTGTCTGAGATTACTTGGGAAAATATGGAATTAGTTTTTGCTGTTCTCCATATCGGCGGCTGGGACTTCCACTGCTGTATTCAACCCTTTACCGGGCGTCGGGCATATACCCAGTTGAGGGACAAGATATTTGAGGCGCTCAAGCAAGCCAGTGCTGCCCATACGATTCTGGCAATGAATCAGATGTTTGGTGAGCAGTCGTTTAGTTTACAAAATCTGTTTGCTGAAGAGCGACAACGGATTATGCAGCTAATTAGTCAGGAAACCCTGACACGATTAGATCAGCTTTATAACCAGATGTACCGGGATAATTACGGCGTTTTGATGGCATTCCATCGGGATGAATTGCCCGTACCGAAAGAATTGCAAGTGGCAGCAGAAATTGCTTTGTCCAACCGTTGCCTGATTGCGATTAAAGCCCTAGACATAGAGGTGAGCGATCCCCAAGCTATCAATGCTCAGATAGCTGAACTGGAAGCGATCGCCACAGAAGCGGGACATTTACGGTGTCACCTGAATATCCCAGAAGCCAAGCTAACTCTGGAGAGATTAATTTGGCGAGGGTTGTGGCAACTTTTGCATGAGGGTGATCCCGATACCCTCGCCCAGGATATCCGTCAGATTGATCGGCTGATTGAGATTGGCAATCGGCTGAACCTCGGTTTATCTTTAGACCGTTGTCAAGAACTCTATTTCAACTGTTTACACACCTCAATCGTGCCGCAATGTGAACTGGCAATTCAAGCCCAACGCCTGAGTGAGCAGAAGAATGGACATCAGGCGCAGCTTACGGCGACAAATCCTTGGACGATTATCCGACTGCGCCAGTTGCTTCAGCTTGGTCAACTTTTGTCTGTGGAAGTGAGTCCTTGGTTAAGTCAGTTGATTTAAACGAGTGAGATAGGGGACATAGGGGAGATGGGAGAAATAGGGAGTTAACTCAAAACTCGGTCAGGGCGGGTTTTGAACAAAAGTTATCATCAATAGCTTGGGCGAATGCCCTAAACCCGCCCCTACTTTCCTCTAAACTTCCCTAATCACCTGTTTTCCAATCCCCAATCCCCAATCCCTAGGGCAATAGAACTGCGCTAATCCCATGAATCATGCCGTTAGATGCAGGAATATCTGCCAGAACCACGGGGATACCATTGACAAAAACTTCGCTAGCATCGCTGACTCTTATGGTTAAGGGTTTACCCGCTAGGGTGGTTAACCGTAAGGTCGAACCGGGGGTTAAGCCAAAGGTGTTAATGTTACCGGGAACAACGTGATACGTGAGGATTTCAGTTAATCGAGAGCGGTTTTCGGGTCGGAGTAAAGTTGCAACAGTTCCCTCTGGTAAAGCAGCAAAGGCTTCATCTGTGGGGGCAAAAATGGTAATTGGTCTCCTCCCCGCCAGTGCTGAGGTGAGTCCGGCGGTTTTGATTGCAGCCGTTAGGGTGGAGAAAGCGTCGTTGGCGGTTTCGAGTTCATCAGCTATATTGTTTACGCCTCGTTGAGCAATCAGGTGGAGTCCGGGTTCTGCCTTCAAGAGGCGAGGGGATTCGGTGATGCTGTTGGCTGGCAATGCGATCGCGGTACCGAGACTGGCAAGACTTAAGCAGGCGGTTAGTTTCCTCAAGGTGGAAGTAAAAGAGCGGGCTGGCATGAATTTTTCTCCTCAGAGCAGGTATTTATAACGATTTGTATACTACTTTAGTCTGAATTCAGACTTTATGCTTCTTTCTCAGGTACAGAGTCCAGACTCATACTCTAAAGCTGTTAAGGAAATTATTGGCATTGGATATGATTAGATCGACGAGGATTTTAGAGGAACTTAAGCCATGATTCAGTCGGCACCCAACCTACTAACATTTGAAGAGTTTCTGGAATGGTATCCCGATGGACGAGGGCGTTATGAACTGTATGAGGGAGTTATAGTTAAAATGAATCCCACTGGAGACCACGAAGAGGTTGCCGCTTTTCTCAACCGCAAGCTGAATGTAGAAATTGATCGCCAAAGTCTACCCTACTTTATTCCCAGAACCTACCTCGTCAAACCTCCTAGTATTGCATCAGGTTATCAGCCCGATGTCATCGTCTTAGACAAAAACGCCTTGCACGATGAATCACTTTGGAAAAAATCATCAACTATCTCACAGGGAAAGTCAGTCAAATTGGCAGTAGAAGTTGTCAGCACTAACTGGCGAGATGATTACCTGACTAAAGCCAGAGATTATGAAGAAATGGGGATTCCAGAATATTGGATTGTTGATTACTTGGGGTTAGGTGGTAGACGATTTATTGGCAATCCAAAACAACCCACTTTTTCAGTCTACCAACTTGTTGAGGATGAGTACCAGGTTAGTCAGTTCAGGGGAGATGACCGCATCGATTCTCCAAGGTTCCTAGAATTGAACTTGACAGCCAAACAAGTCTTTAGCGCTGGAGCATGACAAAACCCAACTCTACTGAAACAGTACTTATTCAAAACCACTATCCCCTATCAAAAGGTGACGTTTACCAAGCCTTGGGTTGGATAACTTTAACTCATATAGCATTAGACACATCGATTAGGACAAGCGAACTGTTGTAGAGACGTTACGCCGGAATGCTGATGAACAAAAGATCTAGATAATTGAGTGCATTTAATCTTCTGAAAAAATCCCCCAATTCTTTTCCTGTCCACGTCCATCAGACATTAAGAACAACCGAGAGAATCCCTTGTGGCTACGCCAGTTTTAGAATTAATCCCTGAAGCTTGCTGACATAATTGTTGCAGTTGTGCGCCATCTAGAAGGGCATCGGTGAAGTCAGCACCTGTAATTAATGTATTATCAAACACTGATCCAAGTAAGAGAGTTTCGACTAAAATCACATCACTTAAATCTGCTCCCGTCAAATCTGCCTGATCTAACATGCCATAGCTTAAATCCACACTGTGCAAATTAGCATTAGTCATCACTGACCCACTAAAAATAGCACCTCGCAAGTCAGCATAGGCAAAATTACTTAACTGTAAATTGGCATTGGCAAATTCAGCCCTCTGTAAATTTTGACCGGAAAAGTCTTTGCCTGTGAGTTGGGCGTGACTGTAGGATAAGGGAGGCGGATAGTCAGCCGCTTGAGCAGATAGAGGATGAACAAATAGGGCGATCGCGACTAGGAATGCTATCAGTTGGCGAAGAATCATCTCAAATTGCCTGATTGACCTTAATTCTTTTCCCCTATTAAATCTGATTAGTGTTGAGTCGGTCAAATTCAGGAAGCGGGGGTAGCAAGCGTGCAAGACGTATGTAGTGGCGTGGCACACCTAATTTAGTGGATGACGCTTACACCCGGAAACCGTAGGGGCGCACAGAGCTTGCGCCCGATTTAATCGTCAAATCTATTCCCCAAGTTTAGCCGTGCCACTTAAGTAGATTAGCGCAGAATACCTAAGTAGATTAACGCAGAATACCTAGGTAGGTTAGCGCACAAGATGCCCGCACCACTCCATCCATAAAGAAAGGAGGCGTACATCCGAGGGTGTCACATATTCTTTCACTTTAAGAGAGGAAAATAATCTCACATTTATTTAAGTAATGTAAATCGCTCTTAAACCTTCTTTCTTAGGATAGATAAGCTTCAAGACATTTCTTGATAATCTAAAAACTATGTTGATTAAAATCTGATTGATTAATCATTAAACTATTAAACTAAGGAGGACATTACTATGGGAATTTTAGCCTGGATTGTTTTAGGAATTATCGCTGGCGCGATCGCGAAGGCAATTTATCCAGGACACCAAGGCGGTGGTATCCTCGCTACCATAGCACTGGGAATCGTTGGGGCTTTAGTTGGAGGCTGGATTGGTAACTTGCTTTTTGGAGTAGGTTTTACAGGCTTTACTTGGTGGGGTTTACTCGTGGCAATTGTAGGCGCGATGGTCGTTTTGTTTATCTACGGTCTGGTTACGAAAAACGCTTAGTCATCCCTTGATCAGATAAGCTGCTCCCCTGATTAAAAATCGGGGGATTTTACGTTGTTTGTCCGACTCTTTTCCCAGAGAAAGGTTTTGTTCGCTTCCAGAAGCCGCTTGCATGTTTCCATCTTATGTCGGTATAGTTGCTGACATAAGACCAGTGACATAAGACCAATGACCAAACTTCGAGCATTAATCTTTGACGTAGATGGGACATTAGCGAATACAGAACAAGACGGACATCGTGAAGCATTTAACCACGCCTTTGCTGAAGCTGGATTTGATTGGGATTGGTCTGTTTCCCTCTACGGTGAATTACTAGCAGTTGCTGGCGGGAAAGAACGTATCCGCTTTTATTTGAACCAATACCGCCCTGATTTTCCACCTCCCGCCAATTTCGACGAGTTCATTGCAAATCTGCACCGGGCGAAAACTCACCATTATCAGCAACTTATCGCCACGGGGGCTATTCCCCTGCGTCCCGGTGTGCAACGATTGATTAAAGCGGCGCGATCGCAAGGAATTCGGTTAGCCATCGCCACCACTACCGCCCCTACTAATATAACCGCCCTTTTGCAGCATACCCTAGGGGAGGAGAGTCCGGCGTGGTTTGACGCGATCGCGGCGGGTGATATCGTCCCGGCGAAAAAACCCGCCCCAGATATTTACCACTATGTACTGCGGCAGATGGATTTGCTACCCCAAGATTGTTTAGCGATAGAAGACTCTGATCAGGGTTTAATTGCGGCGACGCAAGCGGGTATCACCACGATGATTGCAGTCAACAACTATACAAAAGACCAAGATTTTGCCCAAGCGATACTCGTGTTAAATCATCTCGGAGAACCTGATCAACCCTTTACCGTTCTCGCCGGAGATGCTGGAGATAGCCGATATGTTGATATAAAACTCCTGAACAATCTACATCACCGTTAGAGCCTCGGTTCAGTTACCACAGTTAGCTGTGAAAAGACTACAATTAATGGCGGCTCATCCCCTCTTCCCCAATCCCCAATCCTCAATCACCTAACTTTACGAATTTGAGTCCAAAACTCTATTAATATAGCAATTCAATTGCAGCCATGATATCATGTCCGTCTAGACAGTGATTCTTGACTTTTACCTTGCCACCTTACTCCTTACCTTCCGCCCTAGAGCATTCTGCCATCTGCCTTAAAGAGTACCAAAGTGTAAGTATTCAACCGAACCTGATAATGACCGGCTTGTCCCGGAGTGATGGGGTAGCGTTATGACCTATAGCCTTAGAATTGCGGATATTCCTGCTAGCGAACGTCCACGCGAACGATTAATGGCGATTGGTGCCAAAAATTTGGCGACGGCGGAACTGATTGCCATTTTGCTTGCCACAGGTCAGGGAAAAGGTAAACTTTCAGCAGTAGGTTTAGGACAATATATTTTGCAGCAATTGAGTCAAGATGAGCGCGATCCCATGGCAGTATTGCGAGATATCTCAGCCCAGGAGTTAATGCGTATCCATGGCGTCGGACCCGCTAAAGCTGCCACCATTCTAGCCGCCATTGAACTGGGAAAACGAGCCTTTCAGTCTCGCCCGACAGAAGGCACAATAATTGACAGCCCCACAGCGGCGGCGGCGGCTTTGAGTCATGAGTTAATGTGGCAAACTCAGGAGCGTTTTGCCGTGTTACTGTTGGATGTGAAAAATCACTTATTGGGGATTAAACTCATCTCGATTGGTACAGCAACACAGACATTAGCCTGTCCCCGTGAAATTTTACAAGCCGTCTTGCGCCATGGAGCGACACGGTTTATTGTGGCGCATAATCACCCAACAGGTAGTGTTGAACCCTCTGAGCAAGACATTTTTCTGACCAAGCAGCTTTTGCAGGGGGCGCAGCTAATCGATGTGCCTTTAGTGGATCACTTGATTTTGGGAGATGGCGATTATCGAAGTCTAAATATCACGACTTCATTATGGAAAGAATACCCCCAAGATATTTAACCTTTGAAAGTGTTTCCAGAGCATCTATCTACATTAGGCATTGTTGACTTAACCCAAATGGGTTCACAAATTGACAATGGATAATGAACAATGGATAATGACCTCTCCTTAAAAGAAGAGAATTGAAATTAAGGAAAATCTTTTTTAATTTCTTCGTAAACGAAGAGGTCTTAGACCCAATTAATCAATTGTCAATTATCAATTATTAATTATCCATTGATCAACCCCGAAACTATACCAATATTCCGCCTTGATTTGCGCTATTATGCCCAACTTCCAAGGGCAGAAATATCGTCATCACTTCTCCCGCTTGGGGTCGCTGACGCACAATTAATTTACCTCCTAATGCTTGGAACATGTGCTTGGTCACGTTCAGATTCAAACTTAAACTGCCTGTTTCTGGCTGAAACATTAGTAACTGACCAATTGATTTTAACGTCTGGCAGGTTGACTGTCCCAACGCATCAGCATTCCCCAAATTTTCTGGGTCAGGTTGAGACTGGAATTGCAATTTTAACTGGTCTCCGGCGGGTGTTACCTGCACCTGAATGTGACCACCTGCAGGTAAGGTGCGGGTAAAATTCTCCACTAAACCCGTCAATACCTGATCCAACATTGAGGGATTACTCACTACTGTGGGCAGATTTTGCGGCAATACGACATCTAAGCTGACATTACGCCTTTGTGCCTGCTTTTGCCAGTGGGGAATACTGTTCTGGAAAATTTGAGCCAACGACATTGATGTGAGATTAACAGGAGCTGCTTTAACCGCTTTTGTTTCTAATTCAACGGCTTTAAAAATTAACTCCATGCGGTTAATTTGTTCTGTACATTCATGATCTATAATTTCCAGGCGGCGAATAACTTCTGGCGCTAAATCTCGACGTTTTAATAATAATTTTGTTAACGTGCGAATCGTCGTCAGCGGTGTGCGGACTTCATGGGTTAAAGCTTGCAGAAGTTCAATGTCTGGGGTGGCTTCCCGGAGCTGGGATACTCGATGATTGACACGGGTTTCTGATTTAGCTAAGGGTTGCCAATCCCGGTCTTCAATTGTCTCACTGTAAGAGGGGTCTTTAGATAATTGAGTGACTGAATTACTCGGAGTTACAGCTATGGTTTCATTCTTAATTTCCGGGGAAGATTCGGGCATATTTTGTAGCAAATGACGCCCAAATTCCATAACAATCTGATAATCTGGGCGCTGGGGGGCAAACTGCTTAACTAATGTATTTAAATAACTCAGTTGATGGGGATTGGCTAATAACAACCGAGGATAAAGAGACGCCCAAGCTTTTTGCACATCATTTGGATCAAAGGAGAAGCGAAACCCAGGTACACCATTTTGGTCTTCTCCCGCCGCCATGACTAAACTAAAGCCACGGGTAAAGACTAAACAAAACTGCTCTGTGCTCAACGAGTCAGCCGGAAACAACCGGAGTTGATATGTGGTATTAACCGTACATTGAGTCCTTTCCGGTTGAGCTGGAGGCAATTGAAAGGGCATAAAACTCCAGGGGTTTACGGTTTCAGTGGTAAACACCCCAGTTTGGAAATGGGAAAGGAGATCTGAATGACTTAAAACGGGTGCAGGACCAGCTAAAACTAACCCGTTTAGGGAGGTTGAATGGTCGGCTTGATCCCGTTGGCAAAGGAGTTGTAAGAGTAACTGTTCCAGAGACGCGATCGCACTCTGCCATTCTCGTTGCGATCGCCTCTGTTCTATCATCCGGCGACTAGTCTCACTGCGCTGTCTTTTATCCATGACAACCTTCGCAGGTTCAACCTGAGATTCGACCGGATTGTTCACTCCAGTCTGCGTATTCTGAGCTAAAACTTCACTGATGTTTGGTAACAACCACTTTTGCACCGCTATCTATCCCCATGAACAACCAGTTCTACTTGTCTATCTATGAGGATACTGGCACTCATCATCCCTCTGGGGTCGTAGAACCGAACCCATGAGTCGCAATTTCCGTGGATTGTCCTTTGTTATTCGTCATTCGTCCTTTGCTCAGGGCACAGACGATAGGAATCAGATGGAGTTATCAGGGTTGTGTAGGGGCGGGTTTTACTACTATCGTTTCTTGCCTTACCCAAATTTGATTAAACCCGCCTCGACTACCCCATCCTGCATAATTCATAATTTCTTCACAATTCAGACAATTCTTTCTTCCTACAGATGGACAAGTTGCTGATATAAACTACCCAGACCTGCTAAGAGCGGAGGTCTGGGTTTTCAGTAGCCCTGAAGTCATCAAACAAGCTTTGCTGAACATATTCGACAGTTCGGTTCAACTTGCACGATAACCCCGTGCCTCCAGGCTGGTTTATAGACAGCCCCACAAGTGCAATATTATTGGCTCCATTAAAGTCGGCATCCCCATGCCAACCGCAATGCCCACATTTAAAAGTCTTGCCATTACGGTAAGACTTTCACTCTAACTTGTCTGTGTAGTATATAGGCATTGATAGAGTTGTATAACTTATCGGTTATATATCCGTGCGCCTTTCAACTTTTTTAGTTTTGGCACAAATTAACGTAATACCAAGGGTTTCAGATG
>NZ_JAVKEW010000061.1:0-9965 GCF_040226375.1 Coleofasciculus sp. G2-EDA-02
TTACGGGAACGTCAAAAAAGTCTATTCAGTGAATATCGTCTACTTTTCTCTGGGACAGGGAGATGATTATATTTACCAAGGGACATTAGATTTTCGTGGTCTTCATTTAGATGATAAATTAGGTCTATCAATCAACCAGCGGAAGTTATTTAATATCCAAGAGGTCTATGAGATTTTTCCCGAGTATTATGTGATTAAAGTCAACAACTTTAACGATGTGGCGAAAGATACCCTAGATGAATGGATATATTTTCTGAAAAAGAGCCAAATCAAAGAAGAATTTACCGCCCAAGGGTTAGCGGAAGCGAAGGAAAATTTACTCGTCGATAGTTTGAGTGAAGAAGAAAGAGCCAACTACCTGAGATTTATGGAAAATCGGCGCTACGAAATCAGTCTAATAGAAAGTTCACGCTCAGAGGGAAGATTGCAGGGTTTAGAAGAGGGACTCAAGGAGGGCATTGAAAAAGGGATTAAAGAGGGCATGGAGCAAGGTAAACAGCAAGAAAAGATTAACATAGCCAGAATCTTAAAACAACAAGGGACTGATCTTGACACCATCACAGCAGCAACAGGACTGACTAGAGAAGAGATTGAGAAACTGTAAATCATTTGAGTCTAAAATCTATACCAGTAAGATCCGCGAATTCTTTGAGAAATTGGGGATCGGTGTAAACTGACCACTGAAGCAATGAAATACCCGATCATTCAAGTTGATGCCTTCACCCATACCCCATTTACAGGAAATCCAGCCGCTGTCTGTGTTTTGTCAACTCCCCAACCGGATAGCTGGATGCAGAATGTGGCACAGGAAATGAATCTGTCTGAAACCGCCTTTTTAGTTCCGCAAGACGATGGTTTTAATCTGCGTTGGTTTACCCCGACAGTAGAAGTCCCCCTTTGCGGTCACGCCACGTTAGCCAGCGCCCATGTATTATGGTCAGAAGGTCATCTTTCCCCCGATACCGCCGCCCGTTTCTATACCAAAAGTGGGATACTCATCGCCCAGCGTCAGGGTGAATGGATTGAGTTAGATTTCCCGGTGAATCATTCCCAACCCACAACCGCCCCCGCAGAACTTACTCAAGCCTTAGGCGTACCGATTAAAGCAGTTTTGCAGAATTCTTTGGGCTATTTGGTGGAAGTAGAATCGGAAGACATGGTGCGACAAGTGCAGCCTAATTTTGGTTTACTCAAAACCTTACCTATCTCTAATGTTATTGTTACCAGTCAGACTGATTCGGGTTCAGAGTATGATTTTGTTTCTCGTTTCTTTGCACCGGGATTAGGAATTGATGAAGATCCGGTAACCGGTGCAGCCCATTGCTGTCTAGCACCTTTCTGGCGCTTCCGCATCGGTCAAGATGAGTTTTTAGCGTATCAAGCATCCCGTCGAGGAGGCGTAGTCAAGGTACAGTATACTGGGAGCGATCGCGTCATTCTTGCAGGACTTGCGGTTACTGTCATGCGTGGGGACTTGATTTTAACAGATTAAATGAAGTGCGGAGTCTGGGTTTAAATTAACATCTCCATCTCCCTTGTCTCCCCCATACCCCACACCCCACACCCCACACCCCACACCCCACACCCTAGCTTCAGCGTCGAGAGGGTCCAGGATTGAGAAGTTGAACTTCGCTAATCCGAATCACGTAGGGATGATACTTATCTTTTTGAAAAGAACCAACCCAAACTTGATATTGTCCTGCTAACCACTGACCTGAAATTCCAGGATTTTTGCCTTCAGCGTCATCATTACACCAACTTCCGCCGGGTCCTTTGACCAATAGAGTTGTATCCTCAGGGCTTTCCACTTGCAAGCTGAGATAGTTGAAAAAAGAAGTTAGCTCTAGGATATGATCAGGCGGTTCATCAATATACCCAATACAAGAACCGGTTGGTGTTTCGGTACGACCCGAAACAGCTTGGGTTGAAACGGAACCGCCACTGATACCGCGAATGACAAAAGGATCGGGTGAAAATCGTCGCCCCAGTTTTACGTTCTCAAATATTGGTTGCGGTGTGGCGGATTGAGCATCAACGTCAGGAGTCATCACTAGTCCAGTGGCAAATGCTGCTGTGACAAATGCTGTTCCCCAGCGCAAAAAGCCCAAGACACTCCCCGCAGAATGAGAGAGGATGGACAGAGGTGACATATTAGTAGGGGGAGTAGAGAGGGAAAGGTGTCTTTTATCCATGACTAACCTATTTCATTGTTTGGGAATCTCTGGCAATTGGGTTTTTGACTTTGGCACGAGGTTGTACTGATTGGCAAAGTGAACAGAGGCGTGTTCCTCTTGGAGATTAACAACTCAATATGGTAGCTATGGACGCGGATGTTACAGGTTGGGTTCCAATCCTTGCCTAAGTCTCATAACGCGCTTACTGTTGAAGTTGCTCGAGTTCCTGTTGGATTTGCGCGATCGCACGTTCTAATCGTTCAACTCGTTCTGGGTTGAGAGCAACGGAGGTGCGCTCAGGCTGGGGAAGCTGATCAATGGTTTGTTTAAGTGCTACGATAATCCCGGCTAAAGTCTCAATCTGTTCTAATTCTGGACGCTGGGTAAATTTTTGATTCAATTCATCAAGTTTCGATTGTAGGGGAACCAGAGAACGTCGCAATCCCTTTTGCTGCTCATTAATTGCCTCAACGGTAGAGACAACAGCAGAAAGTTCCTCCCTAGATACCAGATTAGCCAAATTAGAATGATGTTGCTTAAGTTGAGCAAGTTCTGTACTCAAAGTTTGCATATCTCGGCTTAAGTTGTCAATTTGAGTGCGATCGCTGATCTTATGCCGAAGAAATCGGACAACACGACGGCGATTAATTAGATTGAGTAACAAGGAGATGGCTAAAGGCGCTAATCCATAAATCATCTGTCCGGATAGAACCGCTATGGCGACTCCCACAAATGAGGCAGCAACAGCAACAGATTCAGCGATAAAAAGCCAATTATGTTTGTCATTCGTCATTTGTCATTCGTCAGGGAACAGGGAACAGGGAACAGGGATGAATACAGTAATAGTCGGGGCGGGCGCGAGTTACATCTTTTGTGAGGTAGGAAACGATAGTAGTGAAAAGAGCCCCTATACAAATCTGAAGACGCGCCATGGCACGTCTCTACAAACCTGAAAATTGCTGCCAAAGTATGAACTACAGCGACTTACTTCGTTGAAGTCGCTGTTTCTGGCGTTTCAAAGTCCCTAGTTGCCGCATACTTCCGCACGCGGTAGCGCTAGGCGACTCTACGTCTAAAGAGGTTCGTTCCAAACCCCTTGCCCAAGTTTCGTTTACTTGAGCAGCATTCACGTCTCTATCCTCAACATGATTACAGTCAGGATTAGCGCAAATATGTACTCGATCAGCTAAAGTTTTAGGCGTTAGTTCCCAACACTTTACGCATCTTTGAGTTGGTTTGAGCTTTTGAGTTGGCGACTCAACATAGAATCCGCCAGCTTCAGCCGCTTTGTAGTCTAAAAGCTGACCGATAGTAGCAAAACCAACATCTAGGATAGAGCGGTTTAAGCCTGCTTTTTGCTTTTTACGCTTACCCTTTTTGGCTTTGCTAGTCATTCCTTTGACGTTTAACTGCTCTCCTGCGATTAGGCTATTACCGCCAACTATATCGCTAGTTGTTTTGTGCAGCCAGTCTTCTCTCTGACGCGCTACCTTGCTTTGGAGTTTTGAGACTCGTCTACGTTCTTTCTTCCATCTGCTTGAACCTTTTATTTTCTTGTTTCTGTTAGGCGCTCTCTTGCGTCTTAAACGCTTTGATGCAGCTTTTACCTTTGCCTGTCCTTCCTTAATAAAGGAGGGTTTAGCAATCTTTTCACCAGTTGATAGCGTTATTGCCTCTTTACAGCCTAGGTCAATGCCAATAGAGCCTGTATTTGTTGCTCTATTTGGTTCGCACTGAACTGTAATAGATGCGTACCATTTGCCGTTTCTCAAGCATATAGTACATGTTGTAGGCGTTCCCCAAGTTCTAGCCTTTCCCCTGATTTGTAGCTTTACGCCTAAATCTCGCAATTCTAGATGTCCGTTCTGTCCATTAGAATGCACTTTCCAGCTAGCTTTACCGGGATAAGTCCAACCAGCATATCTACGTTTAGCTTTGAACTTTGGGTATTTACCTAAGCCTTTGAAGAACCTTTGAAACGCCAAATCAACACGCTTTAATGTAGCTTGCAGAGTTTGAGAACCTAATTCAGCATATTCAATCCATACCTTTTTGAACTCAGGCAGGCAATTCTGTTGCTCAAAATAATCTACAGAATGACCAAACTGTTTATATTGCGTCCTCCGGTTTGCCACAGCCGCATTGTAGAGTTCGCCGTGCATTTTTCTAGCCCAATGTAACTTATCACTTTGGGTTTTGTTTGGATAGATTCTGTAGGTTATTCTTCGCATTTTCATACTTTTATTATCGCATAATTCTAGCTATTTTACAGGCTTAAATTAGTCTATTGGAAATCTCCGTACCTCCGATTTCCGGAACCTACACCCCTTCTTGCTTCGCGGAAGAAGGGGATTTACGCCAATCATGTTAACTGTACCATCCCGATTGCCTCCAGCTAACCACTGACCATCTGGACTTAGAGCAACGGATACCACAGAACCAACAGTGTTATTGCCTAAGACAAGCAACGGCTCATCTATTCCTAGCCACCAGATCTTAATCGTACCGTCTGCATGAGCGGCGATCGCACTTTGCCCATTATCACTAAAAACAATAGACATCGCGGGTGCACAGGGACATTGCCACATCTCTACCAGTTCAGCACTATCGAGTTGCCATACCTTCAGAGTACCATCAGTACAGGCGGCGGCTAACCGACGCCCATCGGGACTTAAGGCAAGGGAGTGAATCGAACTCAGATTGTCTGTAAGACTCAGTTTTAGATCAAAAGGATTAAAATGCCACAGATCAATAATGCCATCTCCGCCACCACTGACAAGGGTTTTGCCATCTGGAGTTAATGCGATCGCGGCTAATCGTCCAGCTTCTTGGACTAAATCCTGCAAAAATTCTCCCCGCTCCAATTGCCACAGCTTAATGGTTTGATCAAAACTAGCACTGATCAGGGTTTGGCTATCCGGCGTGATCACGAGCGATCGCACAGAACCATTATGACCCCTCAAGGTATGGCATAATTCTCCAGTCTCTAGATTCCATACCTTAATCATCTGATCAAATCCACCACTCGCCAGCCATTTGCTATCAGGACTTAAGGTAAGACAAAGAACTCCCTGCTGATGATCACTAAATGTATGAATCAGATCACCCGTCTCTATATACCACAGCTTTACAGTTTTGTCTAAACTACCACTAGCAAGGATTTGCCCATCAGAACTCATTGCCAAAGCACTAATCCAATCCTGATGTCCTTTTAGGGTTAATCTAAACTTCCAATTGGGTATGATCGGTTCGGGAGCAATGGAATTCGGATCAGGCTCGCCAAAAAGGGCGGGTTTCGTCAAATTATCAGTTTCCTCGCCCAAGTTATCTGTAAAACCCGCCCCTACAGCCCCTGCTCTGTGATCACTTATAGAAGAAACCGACTCGGAAGCGACAGGAAATAAAGACGGCTCACCCCCCGCCTCTGTGTACCAATGGGTTGATCGTTCTGGATCGGTGGCAACAGGGATTTGGTACTGTATCTTATCAATATCGGCAATTACTTGTGCGATCGCGGCTTCTAATTGCTCGATGTGGTTTGGCAATGAAGCACTATTGAGATAATCCACAACATTCCGCAGCGATTGTTCTACACTAACAATTCGAGCTTGAAGTTGTGCAATTTTGATCGCCCCTAATTCCGAAGCGGGGTTCTCAATTTGAGCCAGATAGTCGGGGAGTTTCCCTTGTAGAGATGCTAGCGCCTGATTAAGCTGCTGTTGGTACAAAGATTGACTCTCTTGGGACACTTGTCGATGCAGTTGAGCGATGGCTCCCGTGAGCCGATGTCGGCTGTGTTGCTCAAACCGTAGGCGATTGCTCAGATTGAGCAACAGTGTAATCGACAACGGAACCGCTCCATAGACAATTTTACCAGACGCCGCCGCTACAACCCAGCCAATGATTGAGACAGCAACAAAGATACACTCGGCAATTTTAAGACGGTGAGTTAGCATTCCCTGTTCATGTCATGAGGATGTCACGAAGTATGAAGTATGAATTATGAAAAAAATCGACAAATGACTAAAGAAGAACCATCTTGGCGATACTGAAATAAATCAACACACCTAACACATCAACCGCCGTCGTAATAAACGGTGCTGACATCAAAGCGGGATCTAATCCCAGGGAACGGAACAGAAAGGGTAACGCCGAACCCGCCACCGATGCAAGAATCGCGATGGCAACTAAACTGGTTCCCACCGCAAAGGCAACATTTATATCATCTCTGAGTAAATATGCCCAAACCGTCGCCACTACTCCTAAAATTGTACCCAGTATAGCTCCTGCCATTGCCTCGCGCCCGATCACCTGCAATGAACCCATATCGCGAATTTCGTCAGTGTTTAAACCACGAATCACCACCGTTGAAGATTGAGCGCCCACATTCCCCCCTGTACCCGTCAGCAGAGGAATAAATGCGGCAAGCGCCACAACTTTCTGTAAAATTTCTGATTGAGAGTTAATAATAGTGGCAGTCACACTGTTTGTCAGTAACAACACAAATAACCAAACCACTCGTTTACGAGCAACGGTAATTAAATTGGTTTGAAAGTAATTATCACGCCCGGATTGTACCCCACCGCCTAAGGCATAAATATCTTCCGTGGTTTCTCGTTCTAAAATATCGATCACATCATCAACAGTGACAATCCCCACCAAACGATGTTCTCGATCAACCACCGGTACTGCTAGAAAGTCATAGCGTTGGATTAACCGCGCCACTTCTTCTTGATCCGTATCCGTGTGCACACAAACCACATCGCGAGTCATCACTTCACCCAGGGTTTTTTCCGGTGGAGACACGACTAAATCCCGCAATGATACAATTCCACTTAGGTGTCGCCCTGCATCAGTGACATAAACATAATAAATCGTCTCTGTGGTACTGGCTAAACTGCGAATCCGTTCTAGGGTTTCGCCCAGAGTTAAGCTTTCTTTAAGAGAAATATACTCCGGGGTCATAATTCGCCCCGCTGTATCGGCTCCATAACCGAGGAGTTGGGCGGTGGCTTGGCGTTCCTGGGGACTCAGTTGAGCAAGCAAACGGCGGACAACTTTTGCGGGTAATTCATCAAACAATCGGACTCGATCATCTGGGGACATTTTGTCCACGATGTCAAGTACATCTTGGCGTTTAAATTCCTCAATCAGCGACTGTTGGACGCTAGAGTCAAGGTACTCGTAAACTTCAATCGCCTCAGCTTTAGAGAGTAAGCGGAATGCGATAACCTGTAGGGCGTCTGGCAATCCTTCGATTGCGTCGGCGATGTCCACCGGTTGTACGGGCACTAATACCTGTTTAGCGCCCTGAAAATTTTCTTGTTCCAACAGCATTTGCAGTTGAGTCCGAACTAACTCCCGCAATTCACTGCGCGATCCCCTCTGGAGGGGAATTTTGTTTTCACTCAAGTCAGACATAATTAGCCTGGATATTTCTATACTGTGCTAGATCCGGATTGCAAGAGTTGAATGGTTAGAGTTCTAGAAATAGATTGTTCCTCACTCCAACCGGGCAAAGGAAATCAAGAATCACTCAGCTAGCCATCGCCGCCGATGTCCGACAAAGATGTCAATCATGGATTCTTAAGTCTTCAGTTTAGCTTCAAGTGGTCTCTAGCTGTTTACTAAAGGATGAGGTATGAATGGTAAACTTTCCTATAAAACTCAACTGGATCGCGATATAATGCAATATTATTGTTTAAATAAAATCACTGTTTATGATGAATTATTACAGCTTTTTTAGTCGTTGATTGTAACTCGACATTTGCAGCGTAACTTTCCTACCCCAAGTCGGTAAAGAGTTCTCTTTAAGAAGTATTTATTCAGCATACCATCTTGGGTAGAACCAATATACCTTTAGAGAGAGGCGAGAAAATTTAACTTCTGATACCTATTCAAAACCTACCTTAATGAACTAAAATCAAATTTTTTCTGTTATGTCCTTTCCCCGAGGAAAACCATGTCCGTTGATCAGCCATCCAACTCTCACCTAGAGGTAGACTCTCCTAACTCGACCCATATTACCGCATTAGAAAACGAACTTGTTGAACTGCGACGCCAAGTCTCCCGACAGACATTACTCAACCAAATTGTTCAAGCGATGCGGGGTACGTTGGTGTTGGAAAATATTCTCCAAACCACAGTCGATCAACTCCATGAAACGCTCAATGTCAGTCGCTGTTTGATTTTTCGACCGGATGATGAGTCGCAAATGAGGGCGCATCACGTTTCTGAAGCGACAGCACAACGGGAGAGTGTTTTGGGTGTCTACTGTGATTTTTATCGGTATCACCACCAGAAGTTAAGTCAGGGTCAGCCTGTGGTTTTCCCGCAAATTACTCCCAATTTGCCAGAGGTGTTAATCAAGGCGGCGCAGGATTGTAAAATTCGCGCTATTTTGATTGTGCCATTGCTTCACCAAAATTCCTATATTGGTGGAATTAGTTTACACCAGTGTGATGATTCACGGGAATGGAACACAGAGGATATTGAGTTTGTCCAAGCTATTGCTGATCATTGTGCGATCGCGATTCATCAAGCCCAATTGTATGCTAAGTTACAATCTGAATTGAGGGAACGTCAACAGGTAGAAGAAGCACTACGGCAAAGTGAAACTCGCTTCCGCACGGCGCTCAAACATGCACCCTTGGTGGTGTTTAATCAAGATCATCAGTTACGCTACACTTGGGTCTACAATTCGGTTTCTGATGGCGAAGTGGATACTATCTTGGGAAAAACCGACAGCGAACTCCTAGCCCCCCAGGAAGCGCAACGGTTAATGTCCATTAAGCAACGTGTACTCAGCAGTGGGGTAGGAATGCGAGATCAAGTATCCCTCACCATTCATGGTAAACAGCGATACTACGATTTAACCGTCGAACCCTTACGCAGCTCAATCGGAGACATCGAGGGAATTACCTGCGCGGCAATGGATATTAGCGAGCGCAAACATATCGAGGATCAGCTTAAGATTTCTTTACAGCAAAAGGAAGTGCTGTTCCAAGAAATTCACCATCGCGTAAAAAATAACCTGCAACTTGTTTCTAGCTTGCTTGCTCTACAATCCCAGCAAATTGATGATCCTGAGATTCTCGCACTCTTCCAGGCAAATCAGAACCGAATCAAATCCATGGCTCTTATCCATGAGGAACTCTATCAAGTCGATCACTTGGAGCGGATTAATTTTCTCAATTATATCGAAAATCTCACCTATCATCTGATTCAAACCTATACTATTCATCCCGAATCTGTTATTGTAAAACTCAATGTTGATCAACAGATAAACTTCGATTTATCTACCGCAATTCACTGTGGATTGATTCTCAATGAACTGATTTCTAATGCCTTAAAACATGCTTTGAGAAACAACGGACAAGGGCATATTTGGATTGAAATTCATTCCCATAAAACAGAAAGTCACACAATTCAATTAATAGTGGGCAATACCAAGCCAACAAAAACTGAATGGATTGACTCTAATTCACCGAAAACATTAGGATTACAATTAGTTCACGCTTTAGTCGCACAACTTAATGGTAGACTTAAAATAAAGAAAGCCCCTCACACAGTCTTTGAAATTAATTTTTAATGCTCTAATAGTTGATTTTCATCCATCTTAGCAATAAAGTTTTATTTTTCGAGCTTGAGAAAAAGTTATCAATGGATAATTAATAATTGATAATTGACAATTGATTAATTGGGTCTAAGACCTCTTCGTTTACGAAGAAATTAAAAAAGATTTTCCTTAATTTCAATCCTCTTCTTTTAAGGAGAGGTCATTATCCATTG
>NZ_JAVKEW010000062.1:0-14801 GCF_040226375.1 Coleofasciculus sp. G2-EDA-02
CCAAAGAATTATGTCAACTTACAGGAGAACCCCACACTCAAATTAAAGAACGATTGACCATATCAGCAATCCAGCAATTTGACCGAATGACAGTAAGCGAAGTTACTGAATGGGTTAAAACTAACTTCCCTATGCCTTCAAGAATTGAAAACTAGGAGCAAAAAAATGATAAAATTCCGCCACAAAAAAATAGATGACCTTGTATATAAAATATACATGGTTTATATGGATAAATCATGTCCATGGGTTAGCATTGTTCCCATACCAGGGAAAAAGGGTTTTTGCTACACTTACTCAAAAGAAATTGCCAGAAAAACATGCAAACTTCTCGAATCGGTAACAAATAATCAAGACCTTAAACACTGGAGCCGCCCAACACTTAAAAAAGTACAGCAAATTGCAAGACTCACAAACCGAATGGCTTACCACGAGCACATTTACCCAATCCCATTCTCAGATTTAGAAAGAATACTAGGTTTGGAGATTACTACATGGACAATAACCGAAAGTTACAAGCGAATGATTGCTACTTTTAAGTACAAACTTAAGTGTGAAACGGAAGGAATGTATGAAAATGAAGAAAAGGGGAAAGTCAAAAAATATTTACTCTACCTATTACTTAAATGGGTAGAAGATCCAAATAAGTTAGGAAATTTAATAGGCAAAGGAATTGTCGAACCCAACTTAGCACCCAACTTACTAAATTTAGAAGACTAATCATGCATGACAAACACGGTTACACCTACCGAACACTAAACCCCTGGGAAATTCTAGCATTGCAACACCTAATCCTTATAAGCCAGGAAATTATTAGTACAGGCTTTAAAGATATAGGAAGCTTACGCAGAAAAATAGCTGAATTGCAAGTAATTCTTAACAAGATTGAATGCTTGATAGATTGGGAAATTTCAGCAAAAGAAAACCCAACCAATCAAAGTGAAATAACCCCGCAACAACTTAGCCAAACATTCAATGAGATTATCGAATGGATAGAAACCAATTACCCCAATCTTTCCAAAATTAATTTTTAGGAGATATCACAATGGAAAACAACGGATACAACTATCGAACACTAAACCCTTGGGAACAAACAGCACTTGAACACCTATCAGCAATAATTGGAGAAATCATAGGTGCAGGCTATCAAGACCCTAGCTGCTTGATGGAACGAGTAAGCGATATGGTCTTAGAGATTAGCTACTGGGATACACCAGATAACCATGATGACTCAATAGATAATCTGCCTAATAACGACGATAACTGTAATGAAGAGATCGCAGAGATTTTGGATACAAGTCCATACTCTGATACCCAACCCAAATACATCTACTATGGAGCATCTGGAGAAGACGGCGACCAAGAATTAAATCCTAGCTGGGATGACTCTGAAGAAGAAGACGGAGAGACCCAAGTGCCAGGATTTCAAGACGTAGACTATGAAACAGTCTACATATATGCGAATCGTCCAGATCCAGAAGTAGAAGACGAAGACGATATCCCTTATTAAACCTTCTCGCACCCTACCTTCTAATTAAAGAAGGGGGGCTGCGGTAAGGCCGCAACCTTAACCGCTTGAGCTTCAGAAATGGTGCATCACCAGACGCAGTAGGCAAGCAGTTTTACGACGAAATGACCCAAAAGGTTTTGATGTTTCGTGACTGCACCTACTGCATTAATTACCCGACATTATAACACAAGCCCGCCTGACGAGCTAGACCTAACTCACTAGCGAAACGCTAATTAGCGTCGCGGCATAGAGTTAACCATCTATGCCATCTAATCGGTAAGTTTGCTACCTTACCGCTTGAGCTTCAGAAATGGAGCATCACCAGACGCAGAACAGAAACTAGCAGAACTGATTTACCTCCCACAATTCAGAGAATATAACCAGGTCTTCGATAAATTCGGGATCGGGTTACGACTAAGAGCGCTACTACTGTGCCACATCTACCCACTGAGTAAGTTTGAATCTTTGGGCAGTTTTAAAAAACGGTTAGGCATGGCAGGAGACGAATTTAGCAGCGGCGACCGTAAGGGATGGAACACCGGCAGCGGCTCAAAAATGTGCCGAAGTGAACTATACCTATGGATTTTGTTAGCGATCGCCCCAGTGAAAAACCGCCCACAGGGAATAATCGGCGAGAGACTGGGAGATTTCTACGACAAACGTCAGGAGCAGTTTAAGAAAAACACCGAGGGCGGTAACACCTTTGGGAAGCTGATCATCAGTCAGACTGCCGCTTACGGATGTAAGTTGTTGTTCAAAGAGCTTAAAAAGGCTCTGAAGCTGAAAGAAGGTTAAAAACCCCCTCATGCCCGTTATTACCTATGTAGTAACGGGCAACTCTGTTGATTAAATAAATCAATTGATAAGCACTTTTGCAGTCTAAGTCCGTAAAGTATATAAGCAAAGTTTATATAAATTTTTCTTGGATACTTTCCAGGCGATCGTCAACATTCTACATAAGTAAACCTTATTAAACCCCAATATCACACGCCACACCGGAGTATTTAGGCATATTTCAATCCCTGATAGGGATTCAAGAAAATTGCAACTAGACCGCTCCACTCCGAGTGGTCGATTAAATCGTTTCAATCCCTGATATGGATTCAAAAAAATTTTAAAAATCAAGACAACTTGAAAAATACTTCCGCCCGCTGTCAAATCGGCGCCCCGTGTATAGGAAAATATTCAAATCTAATTTAATAACCTGAAGCATTTCCCTATAGCTAGTGTATCACAAGAGCGTCCAGGAGTTAAATGAAATCTAGACTAGCCCCAGGAGTTAAAATAAAACCTCAACCAACACAAGCTTTATAGCCAATAAGCTATCATTGAACACCGCGACCGCGCCCATGAACGCCCAGAGGCTTACCTAATTAGCACCTAAAACCCTTGATTTTACCTTGATTTCTGCCAAAACTGAAAAACTTGCGAGGCGCACGAATACATAACCGATGAGTTATACAACTCTATCAATGCCTATATACTACACAGACAAGTTAGAGTGAAAGGTTGTTGGGCGGCGTGCGATCGCTTGTTCGATCAGTTGCAGTTCTGGAAAACTCAGTACCGCAACGGCGGCGCGTGAAATCGCATAATTTTCTTCAAAGCCAACATCCACACCCGCTACATAGTTTACTTCACTCAATTGGTCAGATGTAATAATTTCTTTACTGAGTTGGTTTTGGATAGCAGTAGCTTCTTCAACACTCAGAGTCCAAGAGTGGCGCTGATAAATTTCCATTCTTGTTAATTTAACCAAGCAGAAAGATCTCTCTGAATTAAATCTTGTAACTTGAGAATATCTTCCCGATAGAGTTCTATTAATTGCTGGCGATCTTCTGGGGAAAGTGGAGCGGCTTTTTTTTCTTGGGAGTTCATTTGAATTAGGCGAGAACGCAGGTTTTGCCTGACTTCAAGGGGTAAAATCAATCGGAGTCCCGAACTAACTATCGTTCTCAAGGGATTTTGTTGGCGTAAGATATTATTTACGGCTGTATTTTTTGGCACTTTAGCAACTTGGGCTTTCTTGGAGACATCAGGCAAGAACGTATCATCGACTCCCACAAAGCGATACATGTTTTGCATAAATTCTATCGGTTTTTTAGACAAGTCATCGTACAAATAAACTTGAATTTGCTCTCGGTCAAACTCTTCATAAAAATGCTGTAAATGCTTATAGTAAAAGCCTTTTAGAATAACGAATGATTTATCCGCTCTATATTTTATTTGTTCTGACAAGCTGGTTCGCTTTCCTTTACCAATAGCATCTCGGATATGCATTAAGTAATCTGAATAGGCACGATCAACTGGATTTCGCAAGACTGCAATCAATTTGGCATTGGGTACATACCGCTTAATTCGCTCTGAGGAAGACTCATAATGAAACAGATAATTAGGAGATGCTTCGCCAATGGCAATCTCATCTTTGACTCCAGTAAATAGTTGACAATATTTTTCAAAGGTGTCAATTTTGGCTTTCCGTTGATCTTCAATTTCTTCCCAATTTTTTTCTAAAAAATTCGTTTCTTTAACTGGACTCATGTAAATTTGCGGATGTTGGTTTAAATAGTTATAAATAGAGGTTGTCCCCGCTTTTTGAACACCGATAATGAGAAAAGTAGGAAGATGCATAAAAGTTAGTCCTGGTTGAGAAAATAAAATATCTTATGCTTGAGGAGGGCGGGTTGAGTCAAGTTATTAGTTTGTTAAAAGCCGCTGACGCAGAATAAACTCTGCGATCGCTAAATCCATGGGTGTGGTTACCTTAAGATTAGTCTCTTCCCCTGCCACAATCTGTACAGGTAAACCACAGCGCTCAAATAATGCGGCATCATCGGTAACATCCCAATTCAATTTCCGTCCTTGGTCATGACATTGCTTGAGAAGCGGCACCTCGAATCCCTGGGGCGTCTGGGCTGCCCACAACCGCCGCCTGTCGGGTGTATCTTGGACAATATCTGACTCACCGACCACTTTAATCGTATCCTTAACCGGGATCGCGGCAATCAAACCCGGACAATCTCTGAGATGCTGTGTACAGCGATCAAACAATTGGGGTGTGGCTAAACATCTGGCGCCATCGTGAATCAGTACCCGTTCAGCGGTTGGCGGTAATGCTTGCAAGCCGTTATAAACTGATTCTTGGCGAGTTGCTCCCCCGGCAATAAGCTCTACTGCTTTGGTCAGGGCGAGATCTGCTAAGATTGCCTGAATATCTGGCTGATCTTCAGGCTGTCCCATAATCCCAATCCAGGTAATTTCCGCCGCCGCTTCCGCCGCCAGTAGCGTCCATGCTAATAAGGGTTTACCCAGTAGGGTGAGCAATAGCTTATTGCGATCGCTCCCCATCCGTCGTCCCATTCCCGCTGCTGGAATTAATACATGCACAAGCTTCTGCCTTTGATGCCAAATCTCTAATCCTGACCGATTTAATCTGCGACCAGTAGTTTATCCCATTCAATCACTAGGTATAATATCATGCGTACAGTAGTCCCATAAGCAAGATAGCAATTGGATTACGGGTGTAGTAGTTCACCCCGTCACGGTTATCGAGACAAACTCGTTTCCGGAGAATTCCGTGAAATCAGAAACTACCAGTCCATTAAAATTGAGCTGATATACAAGCTCATATTATATTGAGATGAGAATATTAGCCCTTGTTCCAGGTGGAATTAGCGATCAACTTCTGCTGTTTCCTACTTTGGATGACCTAAAAGCAAATTATCCCGAAGCCGAAATCGATGTCATAGTGGAACCCCGATCGAAGGGAGCCTATCGGGTTTCGGGTTCAGTACATGAAGTATTACCGTTTGACTATAAAGACCGCAACGGTCTGGCTGATTTTGGCAACCTGTTGGGTATTATCCGCGATCGCGAATACGATGTGGCGATTGCCCTAGAACGTCGGTGGTCAGTAGGACTATTGCTCTGGATGAGCGGTATTCCCACCCGTGTAGGCTACGAAAATAATCAGGGGCAGTGGTTTTTCACCAACACTGTACCACTCAAAACAGAGCAGTATGCGGCTTATGTGTATCATGACCTGCTCAAAGGGTTGGGGCTCAATACCCCCTGTCCAGAGCTTGCCATTCGTGTGCCAAAATCCGATCTGGACTGGGCAGAAGGTGAACAAGCACGCCTGGGCATCCCCGAAAGCGGTTACATTATGATCGACGGCGGATCTAACCACCTCGATCACTCACAGGACATTGATCAGGTTTATCCCGCCCATAAATGGCAAAACGTTATTGAAGACATCCACCAAAAACAGCCTGACCTTACTCTGGTTATGCTCCATTCTTCTGAGGATACTGAGTTAGTTGCTACCCTAACTCAAGTCTGTCCTAATTTACAGATGACCTCACCCCCCGATATCGGCAAGTTAGCTGCAATGATTGCGGGGGCGAATTTACTGCTGTGTACCGATAGTGCGTCGATGCATCTGGCTGTTGCTGTGGGAACTTATACCATCGCACTGTTTGGTTCTAGTCAGGCGAACAAACTCCTACCCCCATCAGAACGCTATATTGGCATTCAATCACCGACTCGCTGGATTGCCGACATTCAACCCAACGATGTGTTAAAGCAAGTATGGCGAGGCTAAGTAGGGGGAAAGGTAACCTTTCCCCCTACGGCGTGGTGAGGATGTCAATTCTCCCCTGGTTAAACTGTAGGGGATTCTAAGCCGATGCGAAGAGACGGGCTAAAAGCATCGTCTCTTCGCTTTATTTCTTAGAAATCCTGGGTCTAGGAAGTCCAGGTGGGATGGCATAAATCTCAAGTCCTTTTTGGGGGGAACATCAAGTCAAACAAGGTATCATCAAGTTCATACCCTAACATTTTAGCCATGGACTTGAGGCGCGACTGGTTGGGTAAACCAATCTGTTGTAACCAGTTATTGAGCACAAAAACTTTTTGCATCACGAAAATTTCTAAGGCTTCTGGGTTATACTGAATCCCTTCCGTCCGATTAAACTGGTGTGGGACGAGCATAGCTGTGTAGCGGGCGAGTTCCCCCGCTTTCCAATCCAGCAGAAACGGTAACCACGGATACTGAACATCTAAGCGGATAAACCACAGACGTATTTCAGGAATTTCTGACCATTCCCGTGGATCATTGGGTTGGCGAGGGTAGCTAAACTCAAAGCCTAACTGCTGCTCATAGTTGGCGATCGCACCCTCAGTCAGCCACTTATCAATCCTAGTCTGGACGGGCGATAGGTCTAAATCATTAATGCAATGGGAATTGAGTTTAATTGTGATTGCCACTAATCTTCATCCGCTCCACAACACTTGGACGAAAAGACGCATTTTGAAGCGTCTGTACATTGCCTGGATTACTTCGATTCCACAGGTTTAACCTCGGATCAAGCTTACCCTAGTTTTATGCCCGGAGAATGGAGTGTGAAAGCACAAATCGATGCTACCGGACTTGATATCACTCGCCCGGTAGACATACTCAAATCATCTAAGGTAAAGTGGTAATGAGTTTGCCTTACTGTGCCAGATGCCAAGCGAAGAAGATTATGTCCCCTAGGATGATGCACGTTTAACCAGTGCATTATCCTAGGGGACTTAGAACGGGCTCACCTTAATGGTAGAACTTGAGACCGCTCCCCATAAAGCTAACCACCCCATTCAAAGTATCGACCATGCACAAAGAAGCGGCAGTTGTCAAACCGATTCGCTCATTGGAAGACGCCCTCAATCAATGTCAAGCGTTGGGGATGCGCCTGTCGCGTCAACGCCGCTTAATTTTGGAACTGCTGTGGCAAGATCGAGAGCATCTATCCGCACGAGAAATTTATGATCGCCTGAATCAGCAAGGCAAAGAAATTGGTCATACCTCTGTGTACCAGAATCTAGAGGCGCTATCCTCCCAAGGCATTATCGAATGTATTGAGCGATCCGATGGACGGCTTTACGGGAATATCAGTGATGCTCACAGTCATGTTAATTGTGTGGATACAAATCAGATCATGGATGTGTATGTAGAATTGCCCGAGGAACTAATCCAGCACATTGAGCAACAAACTGGGGTCAAGATTACTGAGTATCGGATTGACTTCTATGGTTATCGCAACAATCCACTGAATGATGAGTGAGGCATTATATCAAATAATATTGGCTTTCCCCCTATGAACGTCGCCTATCTCAGAAACACGCGGCTTTTGGCAGGACTAATCTTGGCGAGTACCGTTGCAATCAAGCCAGTTGAGTCCCAACTGATTCCCTCCGCCGACGATGGTACGGGTACAATTATCACCCCTTCAGGGAACCGCTTCGATATCATGGGGGGTTCTTTATCGGAGGATGGGGCAAATCTCTTCCACAGCTTTGAGCAATTTGGACTCAAATCAAATCAAATTGCCAACTTTGTGTCCGATCGCACCCTAATCCTGAAAGAGTCTGGAACACAGATTCCCACGACGATAGGGACGACGATTATTGCCGGTGATCTGGATGTTTCTGGAGACGTTGGCGGTGAGGTGCAGGTATTCGGCGATCGCGTGGGTCTAATTGCTGCCAATATTAATGCTACAGGAATTCAGGGTGGCGGTAGTGTGAAGATTGGTGGAGATTATCAGGGTCAAGGAACTCTACCTCATGCCTCCCATACCTACCTTAGCCGCGATTCGGTGATTAGGGGTGATGCACAAGATGTGGGTGGTGGGGGACAGGTAATTATTTGGGCGGATCATACAACCCAATTTTATGGCACAATTAGCGCCCGTGGTGGGATAACTTCGGGTGATGGCGGTTTTGTTGAGGTGTCGGGAAAAGAGAATCTGGCGTTTGATGGATTGGTAGATGTGGGGGCGACGGCGGGTAAAAATGGTCAGTTATTTTTAGACCCAAAAACGGTAGTTATTGGCACAACGGATACAAATGATAGTGAGATTAGTGATAATCAAATTTTAACCGGAGACGGCGTTGGACTCACGTTCAAAATTTCCAATACGGCGATTGAAACCGCGCTGAATAACGGGAATGTATCTATTGCCGCGATTAAAAATATTGATATTAACGAAGACATTAATTCTAACAGTAGCAGTAGCCTCACCTTTGAAGCTGCCTTTATTAATTTAAATGCCTCGATTGGCTTGAATGGGGGAAATATAACCTTTGCCTCTCCAGTAATTCTTAGCAGCAATCAAACCCTGACTACGGGTTCTACTGTGGGGGGTAATATTACATTTAATAACAGTTTGCATGGTCTTAATGGGGTGACATCGCCAACCTTGACTCTAGATGCAGGCACTGGAAATGTTACATTTGAGGGTTTAGTTGGAGGACCCTTGCCTTATGATGTGGTGGCATTGTTAGATGATCCATTGGGATACTGGCGTTTAGATGACGGTGGTGGAACTGCTTTAGATGCGTCGGGGAATGGTGCAAATGGAACTTATACTGGTGGTGTCAATCCGGGTCAACCGGGAGCATTAGTAGGGGATAAAAATACGGCGAGTTCGTTTAATGGAACGACGGGTTTTGTCTCGACTCCCATTAATATTAATCAATCCAATCCATCCCCAGATACCATTACGTTTTCAGCTTGGGTTAATCCAGCCAGCACCAGCGCGGGTCGATATCAAGTCGTGAGTTCAGATAGTGGATATTTTGACTGGTCAATGCTTCGGGACGGAAACCAATGGGCAGTTTTCACGGGTGAAAACATTCGCTATCCTGACTTTCAGGTAGATGTTAATCAATGGCAACATATTGCGGTTGTGTTTCAACCTGGAGTCGGAGTTACATTTTATAAAAATGGACAATCTGTAACTATCCCTTTTATTGATTACGATACTAATGATTTAATGACTCCGGTGGGTTATTTTGGAGATAATGATATTGCAATTGGACATAACCCGTCTCCAGATTTTCCTGAATATTTTGATGGTTCTATTGATGAAGTAGCTGTTTATAATTCCGCCCTATCCCAACAGCAGATTCTAGAGCAATATAATGCAGGTCAAGGAACAGGTACTGACACTCCTCTGGGTGGTTTGATAATTACCAATGCTGACACGATTACGGCGAATGAGGGGATTCAGGCGAATACTATTGATATGACAGGTAATCAGATTACGCTTCAGGACGTTACCACGACAAGTAGTGGCAATGCTGTTAGTTTAACCGCCGATGAAATTAATTTGACTGGAGGCGTGAATTCCGTAACTGGGATTGGAAATGTGCAGATTCAGCCTCGAACACCTAGCCAAGATATTGTAATTGCGGATAGTTCAGATACAGTCGCTTTAGATCTCTCCCTAACTGACTTGACAGCGCTACAAGATGGTTTTAACTCAATTACAATTGGACGATCTGATGGAACAGGTACAATTACGCTTAATTCCTTCAGCTTCAATGAGCCGGTTACGATTGCTGGCGGGTCAACCTTAATTGGATCTGATGTTGATACCATTTATCGGATTACGGGTACAGATTCAGGTGAGGTTAGCGGCTTTAACGAATCTCTGTCCTTCGCTTCAATAGAAAATCTAACTGGAGGGACTGCCAATGATACCTTTCGATTGAGTAATAGTGCTTCTATAAGTGGTATTATTGACGGTGGAACGGGTAATGATAGTCTGATTGGTGCAAATACTGTCAATACCTGGACAATTACTGCCCAAAACACAGGAAATGTTAATGGAACTATCAATTTCTCTGCCATCGAGAATCTGACAGGTGGTAGTGAGAATGATAGGTTTCAACTAAGTAATGGTGCTTCTATCAGTGGCAGAATTGACGGTGGAACAGGTAATGATAGTCTGATTGGTGCAAATACTGCTAATACCTGGACAATTACTGCCCAAAACACAGGAAATATTAATGGAACTATCAATTTCTCTGCCATCGAGAATCTGACAGGTGGTGCTGAGAATGATAGGTTTCAGCTAAGTAACGGTGCTACTGTGAGTGGTAATATTGATGGTCGAGAAAATAGTGATGACTATATCATCAATTTGAGTGACAAAGGTAGCGCGACAACAACAATTAATGACTCAGGAACAACAGGTAGTGATAGGTTGACGATTAAGGGTACAGAAGCAACAGATAATGTAGAAATTACAGCAACTCAGTTAACGCGGGAGTCACAAACAGTAAACTATAACTCAAGTCTGGAAAATCTGGAGGTGGATGCTGGTTTAGGAAACGATAAAATTACGGTTAGTGAATCGTTGACATTTACAGGTAACGTTTCTCTAAGTACGGGTTTGGATGGCGGGGATATTACCACAGGCGATAGAATTATCAAGGTTAGGAGATAAAGAACTTTCTCATCCCTATTATTGGTCAGCGTTTACAATGATAGGTAGTCCATGGTAAATAATAAGCCCATTATAGGGGCGGGTTTAGTCACATCTAGGTTAGCTCAGAAATGATAGTAGTGAAAGTGAGCCCCTACACAGTCAAAACTTTTTCAGGGCGGGTTTAGTCACATCTAGGTTAGGTCAGAAATGATAGTAGTGAAAGTGAGCCCCTACACACTCAAAACTTTTTCAGGGCGGGTTTAGTCACATCTAGGTTAGGGCAGAAATGATAGTAGTAAAACCCGCCCCTACAGACTCAAAACTTTTTTATCCCTGATTCTTTGCCAAAAATTCTCCCATGTACTGATTTACCAACTGGGGCTGTTCCTGCTGTACCCAATGACTACAATTCGGGATGTAGCGGATTTGAAAATATTGCACATAATCCTTTGTATTATAGGTCAATTCCTTGCCCAAAGCGGTATCATTTTCTCCCCAAATCATTAGGGTGGGAATTTGCAGAATATCCCACTGATTCTGATTAAATAGTCCCGAGAAGGCATTGCGGTAGTAGTTAAGCATGGCGGTAATAGCACCCCGTTTAGCCGCCGCATCTTTGTAGGCGTTTAAGTCGGCTTCTGAGAAGGCACTTTTGTCAATTGCCATATCGATAAAACTAGAGGCAATCAGTTGATAGTCATCCCACTGAAGCAGTAACTCTGGGAGTAAGGGAAGTTGAAATAAAAATACATACCAACTTCGCAAGAGTTGTTGAGGATTACTGCGTAACGCCTGGGTAAATTTGGCGGGGTGAGGAATATTCAGGACGATTAACTTATCAACAAGTTCAGGGTAAGTATAGGCAACATACCAGGCGATCATACCTCCCCAATCATGCCCGACTAGGACACAGCTTTCATCGCCTAATCCTTGAATAACTCCCTTAATATCGTTAACTAACTCGGTGATCCGATAGGCTGATAAATCTTTGGGCTTATCGCTGTCATTGTAACCCCGCAGATCAAGGGCAACGACTTTGTAATCCTTGGCAAATTCAGGGATTTGATGCCGCCAAGAGTACCAGAATTCGGGGAAGCCATGCAGCATCAGCATCAGTTTTCCTTCTCCCTGGGTGACGTAGTGTAGTTTGACACCGTTGGTGATAATATAATCGTCTTGCCAGGAGTCGGTTATGGTAGACATGGATTTGACTTTATAGTATTTCTCGTAAGACAATTAATTAGCATTATAGTCATTTAATCGGAATGTATTACCATGCTTTTAAGGTTTAGGTAAAGAGTCCGCGATCGCTAAATTCTTTGTTAGCCGTTTTAGTTTGGGTTAGCTGGTGAATGGTGGGAAATTTTAGGTGTAGAAATAGACGCCGAATTTAAATGCGTCTTAGCTCACTGAAATTATAGCCCCGACTTTTCAAGAAATCGGGGTTCTGGCGAGGAGATAGGGGAATGGGGAGAGTTAATTCTCAAGCTGTTTATATTCAGTGATATCAATGCTACAACAAATCAAACGATAAGGGTTATTTTTAGCATCTCGCACCGCTAAGCCACGGGAAAGAAACCAGCGAATAGTGCCATCTTTTTGCAATATCCGGTGTTCCATGCCATAGTTGGTGGTTGATCCTTCTAGATGAGCATTGATTTCATTCTGGACTTGTTGGCGATCATCGGGATGAATCAGGTCTAACCAAGCGGCTTTACTATTGGCAATCTCGTTATCCTCATAGCGCAGTAGGGTTTTCAAATTAGGCGCTATATAGAACTCATCACTCTCCAGATTCCAATCCCAAATCCCCACGTTACCTGCTTTCAGGGCTATGGCTTGGCGTTCCTCACGGCTGCGAAGCTCGGCAACCATTTGCTCCTGTTTTGCCAATTGCTCTTGTAGCAAAGCATTCGCTTGAGACAGTTGAGCGGTTCGTTCCTTTTCCCGTTTGGCTGAGGCGGTTTCTACCTGCTTGCGCTGGCTAATATCCCGCTCTATCGCCATCCAATGGGTATATTCCCCGTTCTCATCAACCACGGGGACAATATTGAGTTCTACCCAAAACTCAGAACCATCTTTGCGATAGTTGATCAACTCCGCCCGCACGGGTTCCCATCGGCATAGGGTATCACGAATTTTATCAGCTTGGATGCGATCGGTTTTGGGACCTTGTAAGAATCGGGGTGTCTTGCCAATGACTTCCTCAGGGGTGTATCCTGTCATCCGAGTAAAGCCCTGGTTGACATAAACGATCCGAGGACCTGGTTTGTCAATGGGTTCGGCTTCTGTAATGACGATCGCGTCATTAGCATTAAATACCGCCGACTCTAATAACCGCAGGCGTTCCTCGGCTTGTTTGCGTTTGGTAATATCGCGAACAAAACTGAGTGACACTAAGCGATCGCGGTACTCAATTACCCGAGAACTAATTTCCACCTGTACATGGGAACCATCTTTACGCCGCAGGGCATGCTCAAAGATAATACTACCCGTTGCTTGCATCCGCTGACCGATTGTCCGTTGCCGATCCTCACCAATCGGCACATCAATATCGTGAGTCTTCAAATTCAGCAGTTCTTTGCGGGTATACCCTAGTCGTCTTGAGGCATTCTGATTGGCATCTAAAATGCGACTGGTGGATAGGTCAATAATAAAAATGGAATCGTTGGCGTATTCAAATAAGTGTCGATAATTCGCTTCCGATTCCCGCAGCGATTCTTCAACTCGTTTGCGTTCAGTAATGTCTCTGGCGGTACATATTACCGCTTCCACACTATTGTGGCTACCCAGAATCGGACTCAGGATGTACTCGTAGTGACGCACACCCCCAAGGGTGGGATAACTAATTTCATCGGTCAAAGGGCGTCGAGTGGCAAAGACGACTTCCCGTTGGTTATCAAACAGTTCGAGTCCTTCGGGAGGTAGGTTTAACTGCGACACCGTTTTGCCCAAAATTTCGGCTTGGGACAAGCCAAACAGTTGCGCGATCGCCAGATTCACGTAGGTAAATCGTCCCATGCGATCCAGAACACAGATGGGGTCAGGAGACGCCGAGAGAACTTGGTCAAAGATTCGCGCTTGTTGCTGAATCCTCGTCGCCAGTTCTCGCAGTTCTGATTCATCCTGATCTGGGGCAATGATCGGATAATTCAGGTCGAGTTGGGTTACTTGATTAGGAGGTGTCCAGGCTTGATCGGTATCCCCAATTTGATGATGATTCGTCGTTCCTGTCACCAACGTTCTCGGAATTGCCTCTAGGCTTTGATTAGCTGCCTGAGTTTCTTGGGTGAGTTGATTAAGCTGTTCTTTTAACTGCTTGTATTTTTTGTCTAATGTATTGAGTTGTTCCTGAAGTTCATCAACTGTGGTTGAGTGTGATTCATCAAGCGGGAAACCAAATGCCTGCTTGAGTGCCTCAATCACAACAGCCGTCCGATCCCGACCTGATGCCTCAGCACGAGATCGAATTTCATGACTCAGTTGTTCTGGAAGTCTAAACGTCGCTATTTTACTGACCATTTTTTAGTCGATTTAAATTGTCGAGTTTACCGTTGTACAAGGACGGGACGCTGGATCTGTGCTGTTCATTGAGAAATCTTCGCGTTAGCTGATTGTACAAATGTTGCGGGTTAAACTCCTGGAATTTCCAAAACCGCTTTTTATTTTTATTCAGGGTGGTTGAGCGAACAGGGGTTGCCCATTGCTTCAACTATAACCGTTCTCAGCATCTGTGGTATTACAGTATGACACCATTACCAGAGTTGAGCAAACTCCCAGTGGGTTTAGATCGTACACCCTGAAAGGGTCTGATCGGGCAGACTCAAACATGTTTTAACAAAAAAACAGGACTTACGCTGATCAGCTACCGATATCCTGTTTTAATCCTGTCAGGATTCATCGAAACTCCTTTGGGTCCCAAACCCTGTCTTTATAAGACAGCTTTACAATTAAATGCTGGTTTTTAAATGGAGATAATCCCAGGAACCAGCAAACCCTGTAATAAGTCCCTTCGCCCACCCAGTCCAAGATGTCTT
>NZ_JAVKEW010000063.1:0-35334 GCF_040226375.1 Coleofasciculus sp. G2-EDA-02
GTGGGATAGATTTGACGATTAAATCGGGTGGGATAGATTTGACGATTAAATCGGGTGGGATAGATTTGACGATTAAATCGGGTGGGATAGATTTGACGATTAAATCGGGTGGGATAGATTTGACGATTAAATCGGGCGCACACCGTGCGCCCCTACAATTCTAATCCACCAAATAAGGTGTGCCACGCCACTACTGCTTAAGGTTAAATTGGGTCTATAGGACACAAATAAGTCAAACAAGCGTGAAAGAAATTAATGTATACTGCCAACAAAACAGTGAGCGACTCGATCGCTATCTTGCCCAACAATTACCCGATTTATCTCGTTCTCGAATCCAAAAACTGATTGAAGAAGGGAATGTGCAGCTCAACGATAACCTCTGCACCTCCAAAAAAGCCACGATTCAACTTGGAGACTCTATCCACCTAACTATCCCCGACGCCAAACCCTTAGAGCTAAAACCAGAAGCAATTCCCCTGGATATCCTCTATGAAGATGACCAAATCCTGATTGTCAACAAACCCCCTGGCTTAGTTGTTCATCCTGCTCCTGGACATGAAAATGGCACACTTGTCAATGCCCTGCTTGCCCATTGCCCCAACTTAGCTGGAATTGGTGGGGTACAACGTCCCGGAATTGTCCACCGTTTAGACAAAGATACCACCGGTGCGATCGCGATCGCGAAAACCGACCACGCCCACCACCACCTACAAGCCCAACTCAAAGCCAAAACCGCCGGTCGAGACTATCTCGGCGTTGTCTATGGTTCTCCCTCAACCGAGACGGGTACAATTAACCTGCCCATCGGACGTCATCCGAGCGATCGCAAAAAAATGGCAGTCGTTCCCCTAGAAAAAGGCGGACGCTCTGCAATTACCCATTGGCAGATTCAAGAACGCCTGGGCAACTACACCCTAATCCACTTCCAACTCGAAACCGGACGAACCCATCAAATTCGCGTCCATACCGCCCATATCGGACACCCTATCGTCGGGGACCCCGTTTATAGTAAAGGTCGAGATATCGGCGTCAATCTCCCAGGACAGGCACTTCATGCATGGCGACTGCGGTTACAGCATCCCAATACAATTGCCCGTCCCCTCTCTCCTAACCAAGGAGACCAAAGGACGGGCAATAAACCTGGGGACTGGATTGAGGTCATTGCCCCTCTCCCCCCAGCCTTTAACACACTCCTAACCGTACTGCGACGGCGTGCTTCATCCGTTCCCTTCCCTAACGCTTAGGTACACGGGACATGTAATCGATATTCTGGGCAGACACGCGGGGAAGTGGATTGGGTTGGGCATTAACTCCCCGTGCCATATCCAGGAAGTTCGTAGGATCACCTGCTTTAGCCTGCTTGTCTTGCGGGACAAAACGGCGTACTTCGTTCTGCCAAATAATTTGGGGGAAGCCCAGTTGAGCGCGGTAGTAGCCGTCGTAGCGGGGTGATTTAATGTTAAAGGGTCTTTCACCTTGACGGCGACCGGGCAATACACGACGCCGTTGATAGGGAACGGTGTCATAACCAAAGTTGGTCAGATACTCTTCGCTGTTAAGTAGTTGATCAACGAAGCCTTTAATCCCCTTCGTCGCCACAACGATAGACCAAGCAATTTTTTCGCGTTCGTTGTAAACATCGCGCCCTAATACCCGTTGCACGCACTGTTCAACAAAGCGATAGTTGCTGTTTTTCTCGTAGAAGCTGTTGTAGAAGGTTTTCGACAGCAGCAATCCACGAATGAAATCCCGCACCGTCAGTTGACCGTTGCGGAGTTGGGATTCTAGGAACCGTTCCCGATCCCAAGCAAAAGCATAGAAGAAGATCTGACGGTATGCCGCTTCGATCAATTCATCCATGTCTGTGCCGAACAGGATGTTCTCGGTTGTGTAAATCCTTGGTTGCTCATCTCCGGGTACTTCATAACCAGCGACACGCTGATTTTGACTTACCGGAGTGTAGCTTAATAAAGGTAGCGCCACGTTTAAATCTCCGTAATCTTAGAAAATCTTACAAACCTTAACTTTCAACTATATAACAGATTATGTAACCCTCTTACAAAATTAGTCATTAGTCATTAATCATTTGTCATTCGTCCTACTCGCTTCCCGAAAAGAAGCAAGCTACGTCATTTGTCGCAGAATGCTTGTAATTCGTTGGGGCGGGTTTAGTAGTATCAGGGTGAAAACCTTGCCGTTAGTGGTAAAACCCGCCCCTACAACTCCCCCATCTCCCCCATCTTCCCGTTCCCGACTAAAAGTAACCCATCCAGAATGCCAAGGGATTTGCTAGCGATCGACAGTGGGGCCAATTTCGCAAATAGTTTTCCAAATCAGGTTGCCAGACTGGAGGTCTTAATCCAAGTCCTAAGCAAAGATGAGACAAAACTTCAAAAAACCGCCGATCATGACCGGGAGATCCTAAATGAGCATGGGCATATTCATGGACGACGATACCTAACCAATCTGGCGGTGCTGTTCGTCCCACATCAATGAGGATGGTAACTGGATTGAGGAGAATGTTACAAAAGCCATCAATCCCATACTCCTGGGCTAACGGCGCTGCCCCGATCTGGATCGGACGACGCAATTCTGGATGAAAGCAATCATGACAGGCGTTGAGACAAGAATTGAGTTCAGCGTTGACTGTATCAATGTTATAACCAATCCAGGTACAGATGCGATCGCGTACCCGATGATTATCACTTATATCAACCATCCGTGGCTCTAATGCTAGCTGACGTACAGCCTCTAGGTACTCATAGCCACGTACCAACGGTTCATTTATACTCTGGGATTTCCCCACCCAATACGGACTCACTTTGTCTCGCTGCTCAAACATTTCGTGACATGCTCCCACACCAAATCAAAGATTCTGGTGTGAGCTTCCAAGCTTCACAAATTGGATTTCCTGGTTTTTCCCTTGCGGGATTTCGACACTTACCTAGACTCAGACGAGTACATTTGGGTCCCCGGTAGACCGTCTGCACAGGCAGTTTCCATTCCCGCTAGCCCGGCGGTACTGATTAGTTTGATTTGCGTTGGTTGTTGATTATCAAATTCGAGAATCAACTCACGGTGCAGCAATTTCAACTAGCTTTGTGAGCAGATGTATCGAAGGATGATGTCAATTTACCACATTGATGTTGGGGGAGTCCAGTGTATCCCAACGCCAAATAAAAAATTATGGCGTGGGTCTTATTGCTCCCCCTCTCCCCCCACAATTAGATAAATTCTAACTGCTGATGGGGTGACAAGCAAGCTGAAACCACTACCAATCAAGCTTTCAGGACTGTACCCCCATAGAGACATTTTGACAGGTTTCCCAACTTCCCAAGAATGATAGATAAGCCTGATGAAAATGATAAGCACTTGTAGCTGATAAAAAACTGCCAAAAAAGATACAAAAAAATATAAACATGTATTTACATTTACTTACAATTTGTTACTATTGTTTTTAGCGAAGAGATTTTATGCCTGCCCTAGAGAGCCCAAAACAGCTCAGGACAAGCGCTTACGTAGCATTTTGATAAATTTTCCTACTAGGAGAGCCTTATGCCTTTTACCATTGATTCAGCTCGTAGTATATTTCCTGAAACCCTAACAGCCGATGCTGTACCAGCCACGATTGCCCGTTTCAGTCAACTTAACGCTGAAGATCAATTGGCTTTAATCTGGTTTGCTTACCTGGAGATGGGAAAAACCATCACCATCGCTGCGCCAGGAGCAGCAAGCATGGTGCTTGCAGAAGGAACCTTGAATCAAATTCGGCAAATGTCTTTCCAAGAGCAAACTCAGGTCATGTGTGACTTGGCAAACCGCGCCGATGCGCCGATTAGCCGTACTTATGCCAGTTGGTCGGCTAATATCAAGCTGGGCTTTTGGTATCAGCTAGGACAATGGATGGAACAGGGGACAGTCGCACCTATTCCAGAGGGTTATCGACTATCCGCCAATGCATCCGCCGTGCTACAAGCCATTCGTAATTTAGATCCGGGACAGCAAATTACGGTGCTGCGGAATGCGGTTGTGGATATGGGATTTGATCCGAGTAAACTGGGTAGCTACAAAAAAGTCACTGAGCCAATCGTTCCACCGAAGCAAATGTCCCAACGGACGTCGGTGACGATCCAGGGAGTTGACAACCCGACGGTGTTGAGCTACATGAATTACATGAATGCCAATGACTTTGACGCCCTGATCCAACTGTTCACCGATGATGGAGCGCTGCAACCTCCGTTCCAAAGACCGATCATTGGTAAAGACGCCGTCTACCGCTTCTTCCGGGAAGAATGCCAGAACCTGAAGCTGATGCCGGAACAAGGTGTTTCTGAATCGGCACAAGAGGGTTATACTCAGATCAAAGTCACAGGTAAAGTTCAAACGCCTTGGTTTGGTGCAGGGGTGGGAATGAATATGGCATGGCGGTTCTTGCTCAACCCTGAGAACAAAGTCTACTTTGTGGCAATTGATTTATTAGCCTCGCCGAAGGAGTTACTCAACTTAGCTCGGTAACCACTCTACACACTGTACTCATAAGAGTCAGTTTGAACTTCTAGAGGAGCTTATCTAAAGCCATGTTGAGTAGGAGTAAATCGTAGCAAGTTGTAAATGATTGAGTGAGCACTCCCTGCTCTTATGGGTTGGGAGTGTTCAAAACACTGGACAATGCAAGTAAACGAAACTATTTGGTCTGACGTAGAGCAGCAAATCGCCAAAGATGCTTTTGAGAAAGCGTATCAACGAGAAACTAATGCTTTGATCACACAGGTGCGGGAATACGCCAGTGGAATTACTGAACTTGATCAGGTTTGGCGTCTGCACGATTTTTTGAGTGCAAGGCGGCACGATATTGATGGTAAGTACGACTATGACTATTCCGCTCTCCTGTTTCTTTTCGCTAGGTTAGTTAAACAAGAGTGGCTAAAACTGGAAGATTTGAGCGGTCTAGATCAGAGCAAACTGGCTAAAATAACTGCCCTGGCTCGGATGTAACCTTCCGCTTTGCTATAATCTGAATGTTTAAATCCGGAAACCCGGATGCCTTAGTTAGCAAACTTAAAGGACTTTTAGTAGTTTTGGAATTACCACCTCTCAAACCTATCGAGCCGCCAGGAGAACCGCCCCCTGTTCACAGCAATTGGTACTTGGTCAATGTTCGCCATAAGAAACGTGATTTATTTTTGAGATGTCTGAATGTTGTTATCGAAAAAAATCAACTGAACGATCTAATTTTAGCGGTTGAAACTCCTGATGATTCAGTGTACGAAGATATCGTTTTACTGAACTTGGCTAGCTTTAAAGCTGTGCAAACCCACATTCAAACGATTGAGTCCTGTCAGAGAATCGAACCGAAACCATTACCACAAGCACAAGTAAGTCTAATGTTGGCAGCGAGCAGCTAGATGATGGATTGTAACTGTGCGATCGCGCGGTTCAATCGTGCTTGTACCACCCGATCCGACTCTTGAGTCAACGCCTGTTGTAAGGGAGGCATAACTTCTGGCTGGGCAATATCTTGTAAGGACGCGATCGCAGCATAACGCAGCGCCCAATCCTCTGGTGTCAGTAACGCCCAGGTCAATTTGTCTATGGCTTGACTAATAATTGCTGCATCCTTGGCTAAACTGCCAATCCTTCCTAACCCGCGTGCAGCTACGCGCCGGACATTTCCTTGACAGTGATTCGCGACGGATGTGCCGACGACATCCTCTAACAAACTCAGCGCCTTTGGGTCACCAATTCGCGCTAAAGCCTGAATGATATGGGCTTGCACAGCCTGGTCACCCGAGGCTTCAAAGGCGGCAATTAAAGGATTAACGCTGGCTGACCCCAATTTCACTAACCCGTCTACAGCGGCGACTGGGACAGCCGGATGATGATGACTTAATGCCCCAATTAAGGCTGTGATTACGTCATCGCTAGCAGGCTGCCCTTGAGCAACTAACGCCTGAATCGCTTCTACGGCTTCGTTGGGCGTAGCCGCTTGTTGTAATTTTTGTCCTTTGTTATTTGTCATTGGTCATTGGTCATTGGTCATTGGTCATTGGTCATTCGTCTTATGTACAGTCGGGGCGGGTTTATTTACATCTGGGTGTAACCGAAAAGATAGTAGTGAAACCCGCCCCTACACAATCTCCCCCATGTTCTGATAACTGATAACTGATAACTCCCTCATCTTGCCCAGCTTCCCTGCTAGAGCTGAATTAACAACTGATCAATAGTGTCAAGCAGAAACTGGCATTTATCCTGTTGATTTAATTCGGCTTCTGTATCACTTTCTAAGATAGCTTCTAACATCCGCTTGATATTCAGCAGCTTTAAACTATTAGGAACCTTCGCCTGAATAATCGCCTGCGCTGCGGCTAAATGACCGATCGCGCCCAGGTCAAACATCGCCGCCCAGCGCAAATACATATTGGGATGATCCAAATTCTGGATAATCCGCTCAATATATTGCGGCTCTTTTGTCAATAGATATAAATACCGAGCCGCTGCACATTGAACCCGTTCCGACTGATGGGTTAAAAAGGGTTCAATCTGGGGACGGGCTTGCCAAACCTCTAAAGTCCCTAACGCTTCAATCAAGGCTTCATAGGGTTGCTCTGCTTCAGCGTTTAGGAGATTCAGCAAGGGAGAGACAGCGCTGCGATCGCCAATTGCAGCTAAAGCCTGAATCGTTGCCTCTCTGAGACTCAGATCCGGACAATCTAAGGCAGCAATTAACGCGGGTACAGCTTGGGGATTTTTTAACTCACCCAACGCTCGCGCCGCTTGACGCCGCAAGGGATATCCACCTGCTTGGGTGCGATAGGCTTCATCCTGGAGGGCTTCACATAGCACCGTCCACGAATCCTGTACCTGATGTTTACCCAGCCACCAAGCGGCATAATAGCGCAACTGATTATCGTCTCCTTTTAAGGCAGCGATCGCGGTTTGTGCCGAACTTATGGGTTGGGGAGGAGGAGCGGTAGTCATGTAGACAAAAAGTTGGAGATCTAAGTCGCCTTTTATGCTGTTTTATACAAGATTCGGGTCTGAGTGATAGACAACAACTGCTCATTGCCTATCCCCCAGACCCGATACAGGCTAGTACAGGGGAACCCAAGGATATCCGACTATGCAAACCTGCTTAGGGCTTATGTAAAGATGTTGTGACATCTCTTACACCGAATAAAAGATTACGGTGTAAGCTTCCAAGACAATCCGGCTATTGCTTAGGAGACTCTTGGCTTTATTAACGACACGGGATGCCCCACCGCGCCGGAACAATACAAACTTTTGTTCACCCAATGTAGCTGCATAAATTTTACCCGTCCACAGATGCAACTATGAGTAGCTTGTTTCTGAACCCAAGCCCCTATTCGGTGGTTGTCTTGGTTCGGTGTACAGGCAGCGGTTAGCTGTGATTGATTAACCTGTACAATGACATATTAGCATTTTGAAAACAGATTGACAACTATGAAGCAAGTGACAACACGAGTATCAGACAGGGAATATGAACACCTAGCTAGATTTTGCAAAGCAACAGAGAGAACCCAGTCAGATGTTATCCGTGAACTGATCCGAAAGTTGTCAATCTCCGGGGTATTGAACCCCATCGATTGACCGCCTATCCATCCCAACGCCATACCTGTAATCAGGTTGGCGTGGGGCTTCCGGCAAAAAAGCTAAAACATCTCGACTGAATGTATGACTTCCCAGGTATCTATACTGGTTTCTAGCTCAGAGCATTGATGGCATAGTTTAGGTAAATATTCGCTTCACCTGCAACATCTCCCGATAGACCATGATTGTCACGGACAAATTCTAGTGCCGCCACGTACCAACTGGAAGACAAACCCAGAGCCGCGTTGAATTCTTTAACGCCAGCAATCACATATTCATCCAGTGGACCCGTTCCACCGACTACGCAGCAGTAGCTGATGACGCGCAAGTAATTGTTAATATCCCGCACACACTTGGACTTGCCTTCTTGAGTCGAGGCATATTGAGGTCCTTCCATTTGAGTGGTGTAGGGGAATTTCTTATAAACATGATTAGCAGCAGCTTCAGACCATCCCTGACCATTATCAGTAAACGCTTTAGCAGCATCCAGACCAGCCTTCGCCCGACTGAAACGACCAAAAATGGCTTGCATTTCAGTGTTAGTCGGATAAGAACCGCGCACGTCAGCAGCAGCAATCGCCTCAGTAATTGGGGTTTTCATGAGTATTTTTGTTCTCCTAAATGATTGACTCGGTTAAGTTGTCAGATTGATTATCAAAAAGCCGTTTAAACTCGACCTTAAGCAACGGCGGCTGCTGCTGTATCAAAATAGCCCGCTAACTCAGACATCAGAGCGCTGCAATCTCCTTGGGTAATGCCATTGGGGTCGTTGGCAAGTGCGATCGCGGCATCTTTCATCTTTTGAATCCCGGATGCTACGGCATCTCCAGGTGTTCCTAGCGCTTGGTAGGTTTCCCGCAGACCATTGAGACAACGGTCATTCATCACACTGGCATCCCCTGCCACCATGGAGTAGGTGACATAACGGAGAATAAAGCCCATGTCACGGATACAAGCAGCATGGTTGCGGTGATGGTCACAAGGACCACCAGGAGCGAACACTTGGGGACGCTCTGCCACTAATCCTCGGTACGCATTGGCGACGATCGAAGAAGCGTTACTGGTGAGACGGTTCACCGTATCTAAACGCTTATTGCTTTCCGACACCATCGCTGAAAGCGCGTTGATTTGATCGCCACTCAGATAGGCACCACTTTTATCGGCTTGCTCTACGACTTTGGAAAACGCATCAAGCATTTTATTAATTTCTCCTAGCTAAACTTTGTTTGAACGAACGATTGATCGACGTGGCGAGATTCGCCTAAGTCTGGCATTGGGTCAAATCCAGCCCTGAAAGAATTTATCGGATTATCTTGGTCAATTTGCTGGCATCGGCGGCACTATCGACATAACCAGTACGACACTTTAGGCGACTCTGGCAACCAATCGTTTCACCGCTTATACAACCATCCGCAAATCCTAGACTTCAGGGAAAGTTTGGTTTTGCCCCAAATAACCCATAGGTTTCTTTATACAATATGCTGAAGATTTTTAAACATTAAAAAATATTAAGTTGTATGTCATTGTACAGGATTTTGCTCAAACCTTCTCAGATAAAGCCCTAAGCATAGTTCAGTTGATTAAAAATTTTACATTTTGCAAAATATTGAGCTGTCAAATGTTTACTTTTGTTAAGACTACGACGCCGAAAATTCACGCGCAATCTTAGATGTAGCCGTCACTTCAGTTGGGTAATCCCGTCTGGCACACCATCTCAGCCAATGTAATGTTTCTTAACAAAATGGGGTGTTGAAGCAATGCTGCAAGGGATTAAGACAGATCAAGGAAAGTGTTATCTAAAAAAAGCTAGGGCATTGAGGCAGTATTTTTTTGTGACAATGAAACAGAGAGGCATTCAGCCAGTAACCCCATTGAGTATATCTACTTAAGTAATTGTTACTAAATTTCTCATAAAGGCGAGAAGACGTGGCTCAAGATAACCACCCCGATACAGAACTTGACAATGGGGCGTTGGCGTCCTCCGGAAATCTGTAGCCCTCTCGTGCTGCTAGTTTGAGCAGGTTTGGCATCCTCAGGATTGGTGAGCTTGATCAGCCAACGCTTAAAAACTTAACAATTTGTAACAAATAAAAACTCAACATCATTGTATAAAAGAAACCTGAAGGGTACAGATGACAGGCAAACGTTAACCCAAACACCAGATGACCGCGATTGTGGGGATTCTCATAAAAAGCCGGAAATCTTCTCAGGTTTCTTAACGCTCCGTTTACGTTTTCCTTCTGAGAACGTGATCGGTAGCAGCGAGAACAGACCAGAAGAAGTGTAAGGGTTTCACTGTCTCGACCTAACCTGTCTAGATTTCAACCCTAGACTCAACCAAGCAAAGGAGGATTTGAGTTCATGTTTGATGCATTCACCAAGGTGGTAAGCCAAGCTGATGCGCGAGGCGAAATGCTGACCGGCTCTCAGTTAGATGCTTTGAATGCAATGGTGGCAGAAAGCAACAAGCGGATGGATTCCGTTAACCGGATCACCAGCAACTCTTCTAAAATCGTTGCTGACGCGGCTCGTGCTTTGTTTGCTGAACAGCCTCAGTTAATTGCTCCAGGTGGTAACGCCTACACCAGTCGTCGGATGGCGGCTTGCTTGCGGGATATGGAAATCATCCTGCGCTATGTGACATACGCAATTTTTGCAGGGGATTCCAGTGTACTGAATGATCGCTGCCTGAATGGTTTGCGTGAAACCTATGTAGCGCTGGGCGTACCGGGAGCTTCTGTTGCGGCTGGCGTGCAAAAAATGAAAGAAGCCGCGATCGCACTTGCGAATGACCGTAATAATATCACTCCTGGTGATTGCAGCTCTTTAATGTCCGAAATCGGTAGCTACTTTGACATGGCTGCCAACGCGGTTGCCTAAAACAAGGTAAAAAAAGATTGCCTGTTGAAGTTTAAACTTCATCAAAACGTTTGAAAAAGTAAGCAAAAGATTAAGGAGATATCTCGACGATGAAGACGCCATTGACAGAAGCAGTCGCCGCTGCCGATTCCCAGGGACGTTTCTTAAGCAGCACCGAAATCCAAGTTGCGTTTGGTCGGTTTAAGCAAGCTCAAGCCAGCTTACAAGCAGCTAGAGCCTTAACTGACAAAGCACAAATGCTGATTGATGGTGCAGCTAACGCGGTGTACCAAAAGTTCCCCTACACCACTCAGATGCAGGGACCGAACTACGCTTCTACTCCTGTAGGGAAAGCCAAGTGTTCTCGTGACATCGGTTACTACCTGCGGATGGTAACCTACTGCTTAGTTGCAGGTGGCACCGGTCCGATGGATGAGTACCTGATTGCTGGGATTGATGAAATCAACAGCACATTTGAACTGTCTCCTAGCTGGTACATTGAAGCCCTCAAGTACATCAAAGCTAACCATGGCTTGTCTGGCGATCCCGCCGTTGAAGCCAATTCCTATCTTGACTATGCGATCAACGCCCTGAGCTAGTTCGATCGTCTTGCCCGGAAAGGCAAGCAGTTGTTAGCTGGCAAGGGTTAGCAATTGTTTGCGTTTCCGGGTATCGTTTTATTCATTTTCAGGGAGGGTTAAGATGACAAGTTTAACGGCAGCAAGGCGATTAGGAATTGCGGCATTTGCTGAGTCTCCAAAAGTGGAGCTGCGTCAAAATTGGACAGAAGATGATTTGCAATTGGTGATCCGATCCGCTTATCTACAAGTCTTCGGAAACGATAACTTGATGGAGTTTGATCGGTTAACCAGTGCTGAATCATTGCTGCGCCATGGCGAAATAACGGTTCGCGATTTTATTAGAACCCTGGGTCAATCGGAACTATACCGGGAAAAGTTTTTCTACTCCACCCCACAAGTGCGATTTATCGAACTGAATTATAAGCACTTTTTGGGACGAGCGCCCTACGACCAGTCAGAGATTGCCTATCATACTGACCTGTATGATCAACAGGGGTATGAGGCGGAGATCAACTCATACATTGACTCAATGGAGTATCAAGAGAACTTTGGTCAGTCCATTGTTCCCTATGCGATTGGATTTGAAACCCAACGTAGTCAGAAAACCGTCGGGTATAGCCGGATCTTCCAACTATTTGGCGGATTAGGCAGTAGCGATCGCACTCAGCCGGCGGGGAATCGTTCTCGTCTGTTGCGGGAAGTCGCACTGAATACCTCGTCTCCGATCTACGCTGATTCGCAAGGACAAGCGATCGTGGGTACTCAGGGCGGAACTCGCGAGCAGATTTATATCGTGCGGGTGATTCAAATCCCCCAACCCGGACGCATGACCAGAATCCGCCGCAGCCAGACGGAATATTACGTCCCTTACGAGCAGCTTTCCCAAAAGTTACAACAAATCAATAAGATGGGCGGTAAGGTGACGAACATCATACCCGCTTAAAGATAGTACAGATAGTACAGACCAAACTGGCGCGTCTGTACAACCATAAACCGCTCGCAACCAAGCGGACTAACAAAATATCATTGCCTGTGGAAGACGGGCAGCTGCCTGTGGACGCGGAGTAAGACCAATAGAGGGCAACCTTTGGAGGCGTCGGCGGATGAAGCGGGAAATCCCAAAGACGAATAAGACCGTCCTTGTTTTTAAAAGGTTGGAAGCCAAATAAGAGCGAAGCAAGTTGGGGTACTTCACGATTTCAACATTGGCGTTTAATGAGGAGAAATTTAAGTGGCTATTACGACAGCAGCTTCCCGACTAGGGACAGAAGCGTATAGTAATCCAACTCCAGTAGAACTGCGCCCCGATTGGGTTGAATATGACATCCAAGCGGTCATTCGCGCCGTCTACCGTCAACTGTTGGGCAATGACTATGTGATGGCGTCTGAACGATTAACCAGTGCCGAGTCATTGCTGCGGAACGGGTATGTCAACGTGCGCGAGTTTGTGCGTTGCGTTGCCAAATCAGAACTTTATAAAACCAAGTTTTTCTACGGCAGTTTTCAAACTCGTGTAATTGAACTCAATTACAAGCACCTATTGGGTCGCGCACCTTACGATGAGTCTGAGGTAATTTACCACCTGGATCTGTACGAAACCCAAGGGTACGACGCTGATATTGACTCTTACATCGATAGTGTAGAGTATCAAGAAAACTTCGGCGACTATATCGTTCCTTATTATCGCGGTTTTGCAACTCAAAGGGGTCAGAAAACTGTCGGGTTTACCCGTATGTTCCGACTGTATCGCGGTTATGCCAATAGCGATCGCGCCCAGTTGGAAGGAAGTGACTCGCGTCTGGCGACTGAGTTAGCGCAGAATTTTTCGTCAGCCGTTGTTGGACCATCGGGTGCAAATGAAGGCTGGGCATATCGCCCGTCTGGGAAGGGTGAAACGCCCAGTAAGGCATTAGGGGGTTCTGTCCCTTATGGCACACAAGGCAAAGTTTATCGCATCGAAGTATCGGGCATTATTAATCCCAGATATCCGAAAGTTCGTCGCAGCAGCAAAGCCTTCTTAGTTCCTTATGAGGAACTATCCAACAAACTCCAACAGATTAACCGTCTGGGGGGTAAAGTGGCTAGCATCACACCTGCTTAGAACATTCCTCTGGAAAAAAGCAGATTGAACCGATCTGAACTGATCAGATGGGACTAGGGACTGGAGAAATTAGGACTAGAGATAAAATAACAGAAAACGTTGTGTTATTTCTAATCTCCTAACTATTGAGACTCTAGTCCCATTGGTATGTCGAGTTAGCGGAAAAGTTGAGAATTAAGCCGGATAAAAATAGCTGTTTATCGGTCTAAATCAGAAACTTGGATGATTGATAATTAAAAGGAGAATTGATTACTATGCTAGGTCAAGTAGCAACAAGCAGTACGGCTAACACTCCATCGGGGAGTCGTTTCTTTACCTATGAAGTCACGGGTTTGCGTCAAAATGAAACCAACGACAAAAATGAATACCCCTTTCGCAAAAGCGGCAGTGTCTTCATTAAAGTGCCTTACAATCGCATGAATGAAGAAATGCGGCGCATTACTCGCATGGGAGGGACAATTGTCAATATTCATCCCGTGAATTCTGGCAGTTAGTTTGCTGATTAAATTAAACTGAAGGCTGTTGACACTCCCCCGCTTGAAAGACGGGGGATTCTTGAGCTAATTATTGCCCTTTCGAGTCACCTCTAATTAGGTCTTACATGATTATGTCCTACCCGAAGTCAACTAGAATATCACTTAATATCTAGAACTCCACTTTTTAGGGTAGCTCTCCAAGCTTTTACCTAAATTAATTAGGAAGTTTCCGTATGCCCTACGGTACTTATCAACAAGTATTTAGTTTTTATAAAAATGCTATTCCGACTGAGAAAATCGGCATTGTACGAATTTTGGCTCGTTTGAAATCCTAGCAAGACCAATTACACCATTTTGTATTTTTCAGAAGGTTTTTATGTATACAGAGTGATCACCTACAAACTCTGTTTTCTCATGTTATTATTATACCTAGAATTAGCAAGAAAAGCAACTAAAGTTGCGCTTGCTAGACGCATCGCTCGGTTTCATCCCTCGGATGAATCGCGAGGGAGCCTGCACCATCGCTTGTCCGGTAAGAATAGTGTTGACCTTTCACTTGGCTAGTCGGACATGGTGTGTGATCCTTCGCTTCGTTCAAAGGAACCGGGTTTGTAGGGGCGGGTTTGACTACTATCATTTCATAGTTCACCCATAAGGAACTAAACCCGCCCCGACGAGTGCATGACAAATGACATGACAAATGACTCTTGACAAATGACACAATCGAGTGGTGGCGAGTCTTTAACAATAGAACAAGCACTCGCGAACCTCAAACAACGGGATGATTTAAGTCTTTGCTATTATGCCGCGTGGTGGCTGGGAAAATTTCGGGTTCGGGAAGCCGCCGTAATAGAAGCTTTGATTGTAGCCCTAGAGGAAGAGGCAGATTGCACCGAGGCGGGCGGATACCCCTTGAAACGCAATGCAGCAAGGGCACTGGGAAAGTTGGGCGATCGCAAAGCCGTTGCGCCTCTGATAAACTGTCTAGACTGTTCGGATTTCTATGTGCGGGAAGCCGCCGCGCAGTCGTTAGGGATGTTAGGTGATCCCGTTTGTATTCCTCAGTTAATGCGGTTATTAGAGGGTGGGATAGAAGCAGGATCACCCGTACCTGGCTCACCACACTTGGCGCAACCTTATAATGCTGTCATAGAAGCGTTAGGCAGTTTAAGGGCAAAAGACGCGATCGCATTAATTGAACCCTTCCTAGAGCATAATCAAGAACGGATACAGTACGCCGCCACACGAGCCATGTATCAGTTAACCGAAAATCCCGCCTATGGCGATCGCTTAGTGCAAGCCCTGAAGGGGGAAAAGTTACAACTACGACGGGCTGTATTAGCCGATTTAGGAGCGATTGGCTACTTAAAGGCAGCGGATGCGATCGCCCAAACCTTAGCTGAAAATAGTTTAAAGCTCATTTCTCTCAAAGGGTTATTAGAGCATGAAGTGAAAAACTCTACCAGCGAATCCGTTGAGCTATCAGAAGCAGCCATCCATGTGATTAACCTGATGGATGATTTGCTATAGCCTTATATTAGCCTCGTTCCTAGGCAGAGCCTAGGAATGCTCCTTAGGAGGCTCCGCCTCCCCCTAGTAGCGGCAAAAGCAGGAAGCGATAAAGGGCGAGGATTCTGGCTGAAGTTGACACGGATGAAAACTGGCGCCCCTACATAAGTACCTTATACTGATGATGACCTAGGAAACACAATATAACACCTAACGAATGATAGAACTTGATTCTCGCAAGGCGAGAATAACAAATGACAAATGACAAATGACCAAAACCTAATTCAAGCCGTTAAACAAGCCGATTCTGCCCCTCGCTTAATCGCCGCCGTGCGAACCCTAGCCAACGCCAAGATAGAAGCGGGGATTCCCACATTAATTGCCGTTCTCAGTTATAACAACCCCGGTGCGGCAGTCGCCGCCGTCGATGGATTAGTGAAATTAGGAGATGTGGCAGTAGAACCATTACTCAAACTGCTTGACGAATATAACTATGGGGGAAGGGCTTGGGCGATTCGAGCCTTAGCCCAACTTGCTGATCCCAGAGCCTTAGAAACATTACTGAATGCGGCTGAAACTGACTTTGCCCTAAGCGTGCGTCGTGCGGCGGCAAAGGGGTTAGGAAATGTACAATGGTCAAAATTGTCTCCTGAAGAAATTCCCCCAGCCCAAGGGCGAGTGCTGAAAACTCTACAGGTAACATCCTACGATCCCGAATGGGTGGTGCGTTATGCTTCCGTGGTGGGATTGCAACGATTAGCCACAGCGGTAGCCGAAACACAACCAGATTATTGGCAGCAGATAGTTGCTCATTTTGAGCAACTGATGAAAGATGAGTCAGATTTGGCAGTTTGCACCCGCGTACAATTTGCCTTAGCGCAACTGCAACCGGAAATGGCAGAGGCTGGGTCAACAACTGCAACATCCTTATAATACGAGCATCTTGCTCGCTACCCATTCCCAATTTAAATGAGTGACAGCTTACCCCTAGCTAAAAACTATAGCTTTGGCAGACGCTCAGTTATCCGACTAATTTTCTGAACCACTTCCACAAGGCGATTACCCTCAACATGAACTTCTGGGGTTGGGTAGTGTTGCAACGTCTCAATTAGAGTAATTTTTCCATTCGATAAAGCCGAACTCATCAAAGCGCCTCGTAAAGACTGGCGATTTGCCCGATTTGTAGGAGTATGAATGACTTGGCTGGTTTGATCCAACAGTAATTCCCCAGGGAGGCTATTGAGTATCCGATGAAGCAGGATTGGATCTACAGCCATCTCTTTTGTCAAAACTTGCCGCAACTCTGCTGGTTCTTTTCCCGCCATTTTTAGATAAGCTTGCAGTGAAGTCGAGAGTTCCCCTGTTTCCGCAAAGGTTGTTAACTCCTCTACCGATACTGTCTCTCGTAAAAATCGGTATTTTAGCACTACCGATTCTGCGGCGTCTGCATGAACACCCCACTGAAACACACCCATAAGTGTGACTAAACTTAAAATTAAAAGCTTTGAAAGTGGTCGATAGTAAGACATTATTTAAATACCTTTTCCTTTTACTTGAGCTAAGGGTAAAGAAGTAATCTTACTTCTTCTATTCCCCCGGTGGGGATATTTTTAGTTCATGCATCTCTCTAAAGATAGAAAATACTATTTATAACTAAAATCTTTTTCCCCTTTATCATCTTGACAAATAACATTCTATCATATTTACAGCTATCAGGTAGGTGTATACTTGTCTCTAAAAATGTTATTCAACAACTATTCCGGATCAATATTTCTTGGGTTTCGGATAAAAATCTAACTTTTGACAGTTGTGCTGATGGCTACATGTCTTTTAAGTGAATCTTTCAATATGTTATTCTCTATGATCTTAACCTTAAGCGTGAAGCAGATAAATCCACTTCCTCTAGCTAATAATAATTTTTCATGCAGATCGGATTGGTTATAGAACTAAACAAGATCATTCCTTAGAATTAGAACTGACAAGGTAGAAGAGAGCATTAGTCAAAAGTAAGAATTTAATCTTAATAATTTTATGGTGAGAAAGCCGCAAGTCGATCGTCAGCGGGAGCATCAAGCCAACGAGCGCACATTTCTGGCTTGGCTGCGAACTTCGATTGCTTTAATCGGGTTTGGTTTTGCTATTGCTCGATTTGGCATCTTTTTACGTCAAATTCAAGTAGCAGTGACTCAAGCAGAAGCAGAAATACATCCTCTGTTCAACTCTGAGAACCTGGGAGTAATGCTGGTCGTTTTTGGAATTGCGACAATCGCCTTAGCCGCTTGGCGTTATAATAGAGTCTTTTGGCAAATTGAGCGAGGATATTATCGACCAAATCGACTGATAATTTGGATGACAACTGGGATAGTCATGGTTCTGGGAGCTCTGAGTCTTCCGTTTGTGTTTTGGCGCAATCAGATACCCACTCCTCCAGCGTCGCCTCCAAACAAGCAACAGTCTCACTACTGAAGAATCACAAAAATTGACAGTGGAAACCGGGAATGGAGAGGAGCGATCGCGTCTTCGTGTTACCTTGGCTGTAGGTGAGACTCTATTGGCATCAGAGTGGTTTAGGGCTAGCGCAAGCAATGTGGTCAAGACCTCTTATGGCAGCACATAAAAGCCATAATGTCAAGCATGGGGAGTGAGTTTACAGATAAGCGATGGTGAAAGCCCTCGCGATTTATCCGAGGGATGAAACCAAGCAAGGCATTTAGCCTAGCAACTTTAGTTGCTTTTCTTGTTAGATTTAGGTACAATAGTGACGTGATAAACAGAGTTTGTAGGTGATAACTCTGTATACATAAAAACCTTCTGAAAAACATAAACGGTGTAATTGGTCTTGCTAGGATTTCAAACGAGCCAAAATTCGTACAATGCCGATTTTCTCAGTCGGAATAGCATTTTTGTAAAAACTAAATAGTTAATAAGTACCTTAGGGCATACGGAAACTTCCTAATTAATTTAGGTAAAAGCTTGGAGAGCTACCCTAAAAAGTGGAGTTCTAGATATTAAGTGATATTCTAGTTGGCTTCGGGTAGGATATAATCGTGTAAGACCTAATTAGAGGTGACTCTAAAGGGCAACGATTAGCTCAAGAATCCCCCGTCTTTTAAGCGGGGGAGTGTCAAAATAAGAAGTCCCGGAACATCGGCATCCCTGGCTCTATAAGCAGATAAAATAGCACTTCATGGTGGAACAAACTACGCTCCCTTTACCAGAAATCGATAATCAAGTTCCTGCGGTTAATCCTGTCTTTGCCCGCCACGAGACGTTTCATCCTCGGTTTGGCTGGCTGAAGAAGGGTTTTGACAAGGCGACTGAAGATCCAGGAATTTTTTTGCGCGAGGATGCACCGGTACGTTTGGGTGTGGGTAAGAATATGGTGCGCTCGATTCGTTACTGGTGTTCGGCTTTCAAAGTGCTGGACAATGATACTCCTTCAGAATTTGGCAAACAACTGTTGGCGGATAACGCTTGGGATGAGTTTTTAGAAGATCCCGCCTCGCTGTGGCTACTCCATTGGCATCTCCTCAAACCCACCTGCGAGGCGACGGCTTGGTATTTTGCGTTTCATGTCTTTCGCCCAGTTGAATTTTCAGCCGACGATTTATTTGAGGCGCTTTGTGACTATAGAGATAGTCAGGGTAGTCGTATTGTCGATGCTTCACTGAAAAAAGACATCACCTGCATCTTGCGGATGTATGTAGAACCCGATACCAAGACAGGCGTGAGTGAGGATTCCATTGACTGTCCTTTTGCCGAACTTGGCATTATCCAAACCTTAGGGAACTCCAAGCATTACAGGTTCCAAATGGGGGCAAAAGCGAATCTCCCCGCCGAGGTTGTCGTTGCTGCTTGTTTGGAATTTGCCGCGTTTAAAGGGAATCAGAAAACCATATCCATTGCCAGTCTTACCTTTGATTCAGGTAGCCCTGGTTTGGCGTTCAAGCTGAATGAAAGTGCCATCTGTGACGCCATCGAACAGGTTGAGCGGTTCTCAAAGGATCTCACCCTCTCTGACTCGGCGGGATTGATTCAGTTTTCCTTTAAAAAAGATGCAAAGGCGCTGGCACACGATATCCTAGACAGGTACTACAGTACGAGAAGACGCGGTGGGGCAAAGTAATGAAACGAACATTATCTGACTATTTCAGCCTCAAGCGGCGCTATTCTCGCTCGATTAATTTAGAGCGAGATTTGCAGCAACTCGATGCCCTAGAGGGCTATGTTCCCACCACTCGCTCCGTTGATGCCCTCAGACGAATTTTAGCGGGTTGGCAAGACTCCCAATCCCAGCGGGCTTGGACGCTAACCAGTGTCTATGGTACGGGGAAGTCGGCGTTTGCTCACTTTTTATCGGCTCTATGTGCTAAAGACAACGAGAGGATTAAGCAGCAGGCGCTGGAGATTGCCCGAAACGCTTTGGGCGCTGATAGTGTAGAGTATTGTCGTCTCAAGGAAATTCTACCGCAGCAAGGTTTCGTCAGAGCCGTGGCTACGGCACAGCGAGAACCAATTGGTAACACGGTGATTCGAGCTTTAGCCAGAGGAATTCGGCTATTTTGGTCATCAGCAGAGAGAGAAAAAATAGCCATTGCTGGTCAAGTTTTAGACTGGGAAGCGGCAATTGCTAATGGAGAAACCGTTGACAGCCGAGGGCTTCCTCAGATGGTGCAGGAACTTGCTCAGGCGGCTCAAACGGGTGTCTTTTTAATTATTGATGAGTTAGGCAAAAATCTGGAATTTGCCGCCTATAACGAAGGGGCGGAAGATTTATATTTATTGCAGCAGTTAACTGAACTGCCCAGAGTTGGGCATTATCCCGTGTATATACTGGGGATACTGCACCAAGCCTTTGCTGAGTATGGTCAGAGATTAGCCTCTGTCCAACGGAACGAATGGGCAAAGATTCAAGGGCGGTTTGAGGATATCCCTTTTACAGAATCGGCTGGACAAATGGTGCGGTTGATTGGTCAAGTTATTGATCAATCCCAGGCAGAAAGTTTTCATTGTGCTATCTATACCCAAGCAGAGGAATGGTTGGATGAGCGCTGGAAAGACATCGCCATGGCGGAAGAACTGACGCCGCAAGTTCTGGGGGCGGTGTATCCGTTACATCCCCTCTCGGCGTTGGTGTTGCCCATGCTATGCGCTAAGTATGGGCAAAATGACCGTTCACTCTTTACATTTCTAACCAGTTCTGAACCCTATTCATTTAAGAAGTTTTTGGATGAAACAAGGGTGCAGGGTAGGGGTTTGGTGACCAAACCCCTACCCACCCTGAAATTGGATCGGGTTTATGATTACTTCGTTGAAGCCACCGGGTTGGGTTTAGGTTCTCGATTGGGTTTGCAGCGGTGGGTAGAGATTCAGAATTTAATTGCCGATGCCAAACATCTGGATACGGATTCTCTTAGGGTTTTAAAGACCATTGGCTTGCTTAACTTAGTGACAACAACGGGTGCCGTGAAAGCCACTCACGAACTGGTGACGCTGGCAATGTGCGATTCACCTGATGAGGAACAAGAGCAGCAGTATTGGGACGATATTATTGATCGTTTATTACGACGAAATGTGATTGCCCATCGTCGGTTGTTGGATGAACTGCGGCTTTGGGAAGGCTCTGATTTTAATGTCGAAGGCGAAGTGGCGGCGTTAATTGAGCAAGAGCGATCGCCTCTGTTTAGTCTTTTGTCACAAACCTATCCCCTAAAGCCGTTAGTAGCGCAACGGCATAGTTATAAAACAGGTACGTTGCGGTATTTTGAGCGACACTATGTTAATGGGACACAGGATTTAGCGCAACTGCGTTGTCAGAGTAAAGATAGCGATGGGTTAATTGCTTGTTGGCTGGATGAGGAATTACCAAGTAAAGCCCCGGATGTTACAGCCGATGGGAAGCCATTAATTGTTTTGTGTGCCAAAAAACTAGGTATCCTGCGAATTAGGGCGCTAGAATTTGCTGCACTTGAGAAAATCCAGAGTAGTGCGGCTCAACTTCAGACGGATGCGGTGGCGAGACGAGAAGTCCAGTATCGGTTATTTGAGACGAAACGATTGCTTGATGAAAGTTTGAGTCAAGCGTTTGATGTAGCTGTTAATCAGAATGTTTGTTGGATTCAGGGGAAACGAGAAACTATCCGCCATGCAACAGACTTTAATGCCAAGTTATCAGATGTTTGTGACAGGGTTTATCCAGAAACGCCGATTCTTTGGAATGAGTTGATTAATCGCCGTGAACTGACGTCTCAAGGCGCTAAGGCGAGACGGGAACTAATTGAGGCGATGTTGGAAAATGCCGAGATAGAAAAATTAGGATTAACGGGGTATGGTCCAGAAGTCGCCATGTATTATTCCCTACTCGGTGAGACAGGAATTCATCGACAGGAGGAGGACGGTTGGGGTTTCTATCCACCGGGAAAAAATTCAGATGTATGGACGGTTTGGCAGGCAATTGAGGCGTTTAAAAAAGCGGCAAATGATCAACAAAAGCCTTTAGATAAACTCTACCAAAAACTAGAAGCACCACCATTCGGCGTCAAGCAAGGGTCAATTCCGGTACTGTTAGCGGCAGTTTTGCTGTACCACACTGATGATGTCGGGGTTTATAAAGATGGGACATTTATCCCGATTTTGGGTTCAGAGCATTTTGAGCTATTGGTGAAAGATCCCTCCCGCTTTGCGGTTAAATATTTTGAAGTCGTGGGGTTGCGATCGCGTGTCTTTAAGGAACTCGAAGCGGTTTTGAAATCGCCTCAGTCTCGAATGCCTGCAGGAGTCAGGAATGTAACTCTTTTGGCGGTGGCGAAGCCTCTATTTCAGTTTGTGAAAAAGCTACCTGCGTACACGCTGAAAACTAAGCGTCTCAGTTCAGAAGCACAAGCCGTTTTACAAACCTTAAAGCAAGCCCAGGAACCCGATGTATTACTGTTTAAATCTTTACCTGAAGCTTGCGGATTGCCAGCCATTGGTATGAATGAAGTTGACGATGGTAAGACGGCGAAAACTCTACGGAAAAAATTAGTGCAAGCGCTGCACGAGATTCAGACGGCTTATGACTGCTTGCTAAGTGAGTGTAAGTCACGATTGCACGATGCTTTTGGGATTAGCAGCAATGAAGCTAAATTGCGGGAAGATTTAAGAGTTCGAGCCAGTCGTCTAGCGGGACAATGTGTTGAGCGGATGCTGAAACGTTTTACCCTAGCGGCAGTTGATGAAACCAAAACGGATGCAGAATGGTTAGAAGCTCTAGTCATGATTGTGGCGGATAAGCCGGCTGAGTCTTGGAGTGATGAAGATATAACTCAGTTTGAGATTAACCTCTGTGATGTAGCTAGGCGGTTCAAGAATTTGGAGGCGTTGCGGGCAGAGGTTGATGCCAAAGGTGGGGGATTTGAGGCACGTAGAATCACAGTAACTCGTCCGGATGGGCAAGAAATTAATCAAATTGTGGGAATTGATCGCGAGTCCCAGGATAGAGTTGAGGAACTGGTGGAAAACGTGCTGACAATGCTGCCCGATAATAGGCAACTGCGACAAGCTGTCATTGCCAGACTGAATGAGAGAGTGTTTGATTTGGCGTCTGAAACATTGCCTCAAATTGGGGAAAAGCGTCAAAATCGAGGGGACGAACAAAAAACAGGCTATGCCTAGCTTGTCATTTATGATCCGATAATAATTGTCAACAAACATAAGGGAACAGCAGCCAAGGCTTGGTGCTATGACTACAGTAACAACTCCAGTAGAAAATTCTCCGTTGATGTTGCACCTACATCCAGTGATTAATCTGACAGATGAGCAGTTTTTTGAGTTCTGTCAAATTAATCGCGACTTACGAATTGAACGCACGGCGACAGGAGAATTGCTGATTATGCCCCCCACCGGATCAGACACGGGAAATCGAAATGCTAAGCTGATTGTGCAGTTGGGAGTTTGGGCAGAGCGTGACGGAACGGGGATTTATTTCGATTCTAGTACAGGCTTCACGCTTCCTAATGGTGCAAAGGTTTCCCCTGATGCGGCTTGGGTAAAACTAGAACGGTGGAATGCCTTGACTCCTGAGCAACAGAAAACGTTTGCACCCATCTGTCCTGACTTTGTGGTGGAACTGCGATCGGTTTCTGATAATTTGACACCGCTCAAAACTAAGATGCAGGAGTACATTGATAATGGTGCGCTGTTAGGTTGGTTGATTGACCGCAAAAAGCGACAGGTTTATATTTATCGTCCAGGAGTGGCGGTGGAATGTTTGGATAATCCGGCTACGGTTAGCGGTGAGTCAGTATTACCCGGATTTGTGCTGGATTTAAGCAAAATTTGGTGAGGGTAGTTTAGGGAGAGTGCCGTACTATTAACAACAGTCGCCAAGGATTTGTGCCATGACAATGATTGAAGCAACGACTCAAGTAGAAAATTCTCCGTTGGTGTTGCACTTACACCCGATAATTAATCTGACAGATGAGCAGTTTTTTGAATTCTGTCAAATTAATCGCGACTTGCGAATTGAACGCACGGCGACAGGAGAATTACTAATTATGCCCCCCACGGGTTCGGACACGGGAAACCGAAATGCTAAGTTGAATCAGCAATTAGCAAATTGGACAGATGCGGATGGTACGGGAATTGAATTTGACTCATCATCTGGTTTTACCCTTCCCAATGGTGCAAAGGTTTCCCCTGATGCGGCTTGGGTGAAACTAGAACGGTGGAACGCCCTGATTCCTGAACAACAGAAAACGTTTGCGCCCATCTGTCCTGACTTTGTAGTGGAACTGCGCTCGGCTTCTGATAATTTGACACCGCTTAAAACTAAGATGCAGGAGTATATTGACAATGGTGCGCTTTTAGGTTGGCTAATTGACCGCAAAAAGCGACAGGTTTATATCTATCGTCCAGGAGTAGCGGTGGAATGTTTGGATAATCCGGCTACTATTAACGGTGAGTCAGTATTACCCGGATTTGTGCTGGATTTAAGCAAAATCTGGTAATTCCCTTCCAATGGCTACTCCAGCAGAACCTACCCACTAAGTCTATCTGTAGAAGAAACTATATTTTGCAATGCTTTCTGCTCTAGCCTAATGAACGGACATATTCATCGAGATCATCTTCCTCTCCCTTCTTTAAGGGAAAGTGCTTGAGGAGGTCAGCTACACAAATGAGAGGGACAAAATTACCTAGGAGATTTTCTAGTACATACTCTACAAGGTTTGTTGGCACACCTTGAGTCTCTAACCTTGTACGACGTGGTTCTGAAATCCCCTTCACAGCCCAACCTGATTTACTGACCCGTCGATCCCATACAATAGCGAGAGACACTTCATTGAATTCTTTATCATGAGTAGCAAGATCGAACTCATCAACTAGCTTCTCAAGTTTGAGCTTAAACTCTAGGAGCTTGAGTTCTAAATCGCTCCTTGGCTCCTTGTCTTCCCAAAGAAATTTACCGTCATAGCGGGCGTTGGCAAAGAACCCGAATGCGGAGAATTCTGGGTCTAACTTAGCTATAGCTACGCTGAAAAGACCTATGAGAGTGTTTTCGTCGCTTGGAAATCGGTGGAAAGGAATACCTTCTCGATGAATCCGTTCATTCTGAACCACTTCCGGCATTGGCGTTTCTTCACCGCCACCTGTTACATCCCTTTCCACGAAGAGCTTTGAGATTGAAACCAGCTTTGGATAGCACGCCTCGAAGAAATCACGGAGCCGCCCCACTAGTCGCGTACTCACCAGATGCCGTTTTCCAATGTTAAGCGTCGCATCGACGTTTATGACAAAGTGAATCGTTTCGAGATACCACGTTGATGAGGTACTCCGCACAGTGAGTTCATGTGCTGTCGGCGTCCCGTTAGAGGCGATTAGCTTCAGTCCACGGTTCGGAATACCAAGCACCTCAAAGTGAGCTGTTCTACCAATTGCAAGGTAGATTCCTGTAACTTTCTCTAGCACATCACGAAAATCCTCGGCGTTTACCCGCGATCGAGGTCGTTCTAGGATTGCAATAATGTCGGCATAGCGCTCCCTGAAATCTTCTTCCTGCTCGTTTGGAGTCAGTTTTAGATCGAGAAACTTGTCTCGGAAGGACACTGAGAGCGGCTCCCAATTTTCCTCGTTCGGCTTGATCCTGACAATATCCGGTGTAATCCGGTACTTGGCAGCTCGTTGGCTATTGCTCTGGGCTACCTCAGCCAAGTCCCAGGCTTTATAAGGCAGACTTGTTGAGAATTCATTACGTTTAAGACCTATAAGCCACTCACCTACTTGACCAGAAAGCCCTTCAAAGTTTGAGGAGGAACGTAAGTTGAGCTTGATCTCCGTCGGCTTTAACTCCTCGAATGCTTCAGTCTGGGGATTACGAACAGGCACGTTCAGAAGGTTGTTGAGACATCCGACATACGACTGTGTCCGAAAGTACCAGCCGAGGAAGTGTTGAAGATAAGCATTGTATGGATGAGATTCCTGCCGCTCTGCCTCTTGTCGGTAAAGCGACTTCCACTTCACAGTATCTTCCCCAAGGAATCGGTCAATAGCGCTGATGAACTTTGCTAAAGTTCCCTTCGGAAAGGTTGCCGTGATTTGGGTAAAAGTCTTGTCAGAACCCTCGTCACGCCAGTTGTCGATATACTCTGGTACAACGTCTTGCTCCGGATCGATGTAGCCTCGAAGCCCTTCAGAAAGGAACCTCCAAGCTCCATCCATCGTCTGGCTTTCCAGTTCAAATCGATCCGTCGAGTACATCACCGCCTTGAGTCCGACTCCCTGATATCCCTTTGCTGGAGAACGAGATGACAGTCGCTTCTCATTACCAGTACCACCTGGACGCAGCAGTCCAAGGTCATGCTTGAAGCCGATTCCGTTATCGTGAACCGTGATTGTGTCGCTATCGAAATCAAGAGTTAAATTGACTTCCCCAAGTTCAACACGAGGATTCACTTGCACAGCGTCAATTGCATTTTGAACAAGCTCATGCACAACAATCCACTCAAGGTCATAGATTTCGACAATCTTGCGAAGATGCCCGCGTACAATCTCTTTGCTACCTGCTTCAAGGAGTTCCTCAATATTCGGCATAATCTATCTTGTAATTGGTAGGTGGCAGATTTGGAAATACTAAGTTAAATAGAGTAGCACTTTACCACACCGCAAAAACTTCACGGAGGCGATGATCTGTTGCTAGGCTAACACAGGGAGGCTTGAGTTCAGTATCGACCCAGATAGGCAAAAGCGGAAAAATAATGACACAGAAGAAAGTCAGACACATTCTCGGTCTATCCGGCGGGAAAGATAGCACAGCCCTGGCAGTCCTACTGCACAAGGAGATTCCAGAGATGGAATATTTTTTTTGTGACACTCACAAGGAACTGCCAGAGACTTACGAGTATCTTGACCGCATCAAAGCGCGTTTGGGAATCAAAATCCATTACCTCAGTGCCAAGCGTGGGTTTGACCACTGGCTTGATGTCTATGGGGGGGTACTTCCCTCTCCCAAGATGCGTTGGTGTACCAAGCAGATGAAGATTCTCCCGTTAGAGAAGTTTGTGGGTGACGACGAAGCCTTCAGTTACATTGGCATCCGGGCTGACGAAAGTCGTGAGGGATACATCTCTACCAAGCCCAATATCAAGCCAGTCTTTCCGTTCAAGGAACGGGGGCTAGTTAAGGCAGATATTATCCGTCTACTTGAGGAAAGCGGAATTGGATTACCAGACTATTATCGATGGCGCAGTCGCTCTGGTTGCTTCTTCTGCTTCTTCCAGCGCAAATACGAATGGGTTAGACTGGCAGAAGAGCATCCCAACTTATTTAACGAGGCGGTTAAATATGAGCAAAACCACAGTGACGGAAGAACTTACACTTGGACGGAGGGAGAGACTCTTTTAGAACTACTCGATCGTAAAGATGAAATCATTGCTCAACATGAGAAGGCAATGGCTAGGGAGAAAAAAGCAGATCCTAATCGACCATTAGCTGAGGCATTAGAGTCGGTTTTAGACGAGGAAGATGATGAGTTACCTTGCTTGGCTTGTCACTTGTGAATCAATAAAGTGCCTGATTCAAGAGTTAATGTCTGATCAACCCTACGATTTTGCAACCCAAAAAGCGGCTATTTCAGGACACTTTGCTAGAGACTATGAATTTAAGCTTCAGTGGTTACCTCATTATATAGACGAGTTTCCTCAAGCTACGCAGGGCATCAAACTCAATTGGAAAAAATGTAAATTTGTACGAGCGGCTCAAGAACAAGTTCCTGATAAACATGGAGTTTACTGCTTTTCCGTTAAATTAGGAAAACCATTTCCGGAGGATATTCATCTGCCACTCTATATTGGTAAAGCCGCTCCTGGATATTTATCAGAAAGATTTAAATCTTACTTTAATGAAAGGCAAAACAAGCAAGGACGTAGTAAAATAGTTTTGATGTTAAACAAGTATCGTAATAAATTATTTTTTTGGTGGGCAGAGCTTCCAAGGATTCAGGTAGAGACAGTGGAGGAACACCTTCTTATGTGCTGTAAGCCGCCCTGTAATGAAATAATACCCAATAGAGAAAAACTTTGGGCTAAAGCATTTGATTGATATAAATATAATGAGGAGAGAGCAAGATGGCAGATTATGTCCCCGCGTTAAAAGCTAAAATGGGCGATTGGCAATACTACGTCACTGTAATGAAACTTGGCAAAATAGCACGAGAATGCAGAATAGCCGAAGAAATCCGACCCAATAGAGACTTGAACGAATTGGTTCAGAGAGAAATTACAGCCCGTGTTGAGAAAGAGATGGTACCATATTTATTAAAAGAATCTCAGCGGTTTTATGGAGCATTGGTTGTTGCTGTTTATGGAGGAGAACCTGAATTTTCCCCAGTTACAGTTGATGAACACCACTTACTAGATGATACAAATCGTTCTACTTATGGTTTTGGATTGTTGCGCTTTGATGGTAGCCAGATATACTACGCTTTAGATGGTCAGCATAGGCTAAGATCTATACAAAAAGCAATAGAGTTAAATGCCGATCTAGCTAAAGAGGAAATTAGCGTTATTATTTTAAAACATGAAGAAACTCCAGCAGGTCTTCAGAGGACTCGCAGGTTATTTTCTACCCTAAATCGTCGAGCTAAACCAACAACTGCTGGTCAGAATATTGCTATTGATGAAGACGATATTGTTGCTATTGTTACTCGTCGTTTAGTGAAAGAAAACGACAGTATAAAGTCCCTCGTTTCAATTAAACTAGGTTCCAAGCAAATTTATCAAAATAAGTATGATTATCCTTATATCACAACGCTAGCGGCGTTTTATGAAACGAATGAAATACTCCTTAACTGCTATGAAGGTGGACTCGATATAGACAAAAACTTTAAGCAGTTCAGACCATCAAATGATGAAATTGATACCTACTATTATTTTTTAGAAAAAATTTGGATTAGGCTTTTGCAAAAATGTCCTGGCTTTGAATCTATTTTAAATGGACGTAGACAACCAGGCGATCTTCGGAAACGCACTGAAAATAACGGAACACCAGTATTTGACGATTCAGGAAAACCTATAGCAGGCGGAAATGTTTTTGCTCGTCCTATAGGTCAATTTATAATTGCTGAAGTCCTAAAAGCTGTTGGTGTTCAAGGACGCTCCACAGATGAGGCAATAGATGCAATTATGAGTAACATTTCAATGGATATTGATCAAGCACCTTGGGTGGGAGTTATTTGGAATCCATCAGCGCAGCGCATAATAGGAGGAAAAGCTGAAAGAGCAATGATTGCATCTATAATTATTCACGCTCTTGGATTAAAGATTAAGAGGAAAGTACGGGAACTAAGGCAAAAATATCGTGAAACTTTGGAAGATCCAAAAGCCAAGCTACTTCCACCAATTAATTGGTCTGGAAGACCTGACAGTGTTTCATCAGACAATGAAGAAAATGTATCAGGTGCGGAGGAAGAGTATTGATATTCAATCCAATAATTGTTCTTTAATTAGGGCTTGCTGAACTAATCGGGAAGCTATACTAGACAAGGGTTTCAAGCCATTTTTACACCCAACAAGTACAAGGTTTTTACACCTAGATGCTCAAAATCCTGAGATTTTCACCTCCGCGATCGCAGAATCTTCCCTTAACAGGGGATTGAAACTGTTGCCTGTTGCCGAAAATGAATTTAAAGACCCTGGCGACTGCTATAGCTAGTAGTAGCGCGGCATACCTAATTTGATAGATAGAATTACGCCCGGAAACCGTAGGGGCGCACCGACGTGCGCCCGATTTAACCGTAAAATCTATTCCACCATTTTAGCTGTGTCACACTACCATCGTGCGTTAGCACTCTGGGTAACTCACCGAATCAACTGCCTTATCGCAAACCACTCAACTTCAGTTTTTCCACGACTCATCTAGGGCAAAATCACGGATATTTTTCAGCACAAAGCATCTATTTTCTCTAACTAAATCCCCCGTACAAACTACTGGTAAGCGTTCTTGATAAGCTTTAACGGCTAAAGGATAGTTTGCTGCTGTTAAATCAAACTGAATTTTACGGAACTTCCCGACAGCACACCCCATCAAGATCACGCTTTCAGCTTCACCCAATTTGTCCAACTGAGTAATAATTCCCTGAACTTGAATATTGGTAACTTGAGTGACCAAATCACCTAAGATTTGAAAGTAAGAACGATTTTCCACAAGTTCTAGCGTTTGCACCACCTCATAAAGACGTAACGCAAAACCAGGAATTTCAGGCTTCAACGGTAAAACTATCTCAAATTCTGCCTCGGAGTGCGCTGGTAATGTCCAAATCGAAGCTTTCTCTTCCATCCGATTTTGTTCATGCCAACCATGAGATTGTAGATACTTAGCAACTTCTGTCGGTTGTATACTCAGTAGTAAATCAACATTTTGAATCGTTGGTTTCATAATGTTTCTCCTTTTCCCAGACTGTCCATAATCCTTCTCAGGGCATCAGCAGTAAAAACATTTTGGCGTGGAATTGAAACAGTGACAGACGTTTGATTAGGTCTAGCAGGCTGACCTTTCAGTGACACCCAGTAACCGCATCGTCTCAAACACAGTTCCATATCCGACTGATGCAACCAATCAGCGGGGTTTTCTGGAACTAAAACTACAACTAAAATTCGGGTATTGTAGGGTTAATTGTATCTTAAATCATCATAGTTTTTCACGCTGAGAGGATACTTAATACCCTCTACCCAGTTATCAGAGTATTTTACCTAAATCTTGTCCCTAAGCCATGAACTCTCAACGGTTGTTGGCTGAGGCGAAACCTGTCGCCTGCGTCAGTTGAAAATGACAGAATATGAAGATGCGATTCTACCCATTTATCAGCGTATTCTACCCGAATTTCGTGTGAACCTGTGTCCAGTTATCCCGAATTAAATCATGCCCCTATCCCAGCCGTCTAGCCAATCCCGCCCCATATACCTCGATTACCACTCCACCACCCCCACTGACCCCAGAGTGGCAAGCCAAATGCTACACTACATGACTACCGCCTTTGGTAACGCTAGCAGCATTGACCATACTTATGGAGATGAAGCCGAACAAGCTGTCTCCCAAGCTGCAACTCATATCGCTAAATTAATCGGATCATCCGCCAAAGAAATTATCTTCACCTCTGGCGCAACCGAAAGCATTAACCTCGCCCTGCAAGGATTCGTCAGATTACACCATAGTAATACCTCAAAAATACCCCGCCTTGCTGTTTCCCCAGTGGAACATAAAGCCGTTTTAGATACCTGCAATACCCTCGCTAAAAAAGGTTTAGCCGAAATCCTTAATCTCCAGGTTGACTCCAAAGGTAGACTTGAGTTGGATGATCTGGAAAATCTCTGTAAAAACGGCATTTCCTTGCTGTGCATTATGGCAGCCAATAACGAAATTGGCACGATTTATCCCATCCAAAACATCGGACAAATTGCCCAAACCTATCGAATTCCCTTCCTCTGTGATGCATCCCAAGCCGTCGGAAAAATCCCGATCAATTTTCAAGACTGGGGGATTACTTACCTCGCCATCTCCGCCCATAAACTCTATGGACCCAAAGGTTCAGGCGCATTAGTGGTGCGAAAAAAATATCCCCTAGAACCGATTCTCTGGGGTGGGGGTCATCAGAACGGTCTGCGATCGGGTACACTTAATGTTCCGGGTATTGTCGGTTTAGGCGAAGCCTGTCGCCTGCGTCAGTTAGAAATGACAGAAGATGAAACCGCGATCGCATCCTCTAGAGACAAACTCCAAACCCTTCTGCAAGACAGCATTCCCGGCGTTGTCATTAATGGCGATACCACGAACCGCCTGGCTGGGAATCTCCACATTTCCATTCCTGATATTCCCAATAGTGCAGTTATTGCCAGAATCCGTTCCCAACTCGCCATCTCCACAGGTTCCGCCTGTACGTCGGGGGTAGAGACAGCGTCTCATGTGCTGCGAGCAATAAAGTTATCGGATAATTTAATAGACGGAGCATTGCGTATCGGTTTGGGTAAATTTACCACAGATACAGAAATTAGTCAAGCCGCTGTAATTTTGTCAACAGCCGTCAGCCAAATTCGTCAAGTTATTAGTTTTTCGCAATCGGGTTAGGGATGAGAGAATCGGGGCGGGTTTAGTTACTTATGGGTGAGGTCAAAAATGATAGTAGTGAAACCCGCCCCTACACAAAATCATGCCCTGTTTCCGATGTGAAGGGTTCCCCTATCACCGATTCCCGATTAGCCAATAGGTTTTCATCTCCCCACGCCCTTTAACCGCGATCGCACCCCGTTCCTGAAACTGGAATTTGTCCTGTAATCTCTGGTATATCGCCTCCGTGACTTGTATTTTTCCCGGTTCTCCCGACGATTCCATCCGTGAGGCGACATTCACCGCATCTCCCCACAAATCATAGATAAACTTTCTAATCCCAATCACCCCCGCCACCACTGATCCGGTATTAATCCCAATGCGAATTTGCAACGATTCACTGTGTTCGGCTTGAAACTGAGTCATAGCTTGCTGCATATCCAACGCCATCTGCGCGATCGCATCTGCATGATCCGCCCTCGGCTGTGGTAATCCCCCAACTACCATATACGCATCACCAATGGTTTTAATTTTCTCCACACCATGACGTTCGGCTAACTGGTCAAACGTGGAAAACATTTGATTAAGTAAATTAACCAATTCAATCGGTTGTAAACGCGCCGATAGCGGCGTAAATCCGACAATATCCGCAAACAAAATCGTCACATCATCAAAATGTTCAGCAATCGCTGATTGGTCTTGTTTCAGCCGTTCGGCAATCAGTTCCGGCAAAATATTCAGTAATAATTGTTCTGACTTTTCTTGCTCTAACCGCAACGCCACCTCTGCCTGTTTGCGATCAGTAATATCACGCGCCACCCAAATCACGGAATCATCGGAAAGCGGTGACAAATTAGCAGCAAACCAAATCTCCTCTCCTGCCAAGTTTATACAATACTCAATAGTCACCGTAGATTGACTTAACAAAGCATCTCGAATGCTATTGAGAATAAAATTAACCTGAGTGGAATCAAAATAATCAAACAGAGTTGTCCCCAATAAATCTCCCGGAGATTTACACCACTTTCCTTTATTGGTTGGTGCCACCTTCAGACAACGACCCGAGGCATCAACCACGAGTACCATATCCGTCATCGCGGCAAAAAGTGCCTTCATTTCCGCCTCGGCTTTCTTCTGCTGCATAACTGGACCTAACTGCGCTGATACGACAGAAACTAACTCAATCCAATGTTCATCTTTTTGGTGTTCTTCTGCCATAAAAAACAGCAACACTGCTAAAACAGGCGCAGATTTTTGAGAGGTCGCCGGAGCAACGATGGGTACAGCAAAGGCTGATTTTAAACCACATTCACTTGCCAGTTTTAGTCGCAAGAAAATATCATCAGATTCTGTAGCAATATTACTAATCCATTCCGGTTGACCATGACACCAAACTCGTCCTGGTATTTCTTCTTCGGGTAAAAAGGTTAGGGCTTCACTATACTCTCGGAATTCTTTGAGGACAATGGCGTCCTTTGGAGCAAGTCCCCTCTGTTTGCAATACCAACGACGGCTACATTCTAATGCCATGCCATCCGTCGCCGGAATCCAGACTTCGCCATAAATCCAGCCCGTAGTTTGGCACACTTGATGCAGGGCAATTTCTAAGGCTGCTTGAAAATCAGGGGCGGCATTAATCGCTTGACTAATTGTGAGCAGAAGTTCAACTCGTTGTTCAGCATGTTTGCGTTCGGTGATATCATTAATCACCGCCAGGATGCAATCTTGTTCACCAATTGTAATCAATTCTGCTGATAATAATCCAGTTCTCACTTGACCCGTTTTGGTATAAAAATTAAACTCTTGATTCCGAATAGCGCCTGTCTCTCGTAATCGTTGACGGATTCGGGTTCGTTCTGCTGGATCAACCCAAAAATTGAGTTCAATTGAGGTATGATTGATTACGTCCTCTATGTTATAGTCGGTAATCTTGAGAAAGCTTTCATTCACCTCAATAAACTTGCCCTCAGCCAGGGTAGTAATTGTAATCGGATTTGGGGATGAGCGAAAGGCGAGAGCAAACTTTTCTTCAGACAAACGTAAGGCGGCGGTTCGTTGCTCAACTCGTGACTCTAACTCGGCTTTATTTTTTTCTAGGGCGGTAAAGAACGAGTACAACTGTTGACTCATTTGGTTAAAGGATTGAGCCAAAACTTCGAGTTCATTCACCTGAACCGGGATTTTGCCATCAATTTTTACCTGTTGGTCAAATTTCCCCTGGGCAATTTCCGCCGCCGCTATACTTAACTGGGTAATCGGCTGGGTAATCCGTCTGGCGGTGAGGATTCCTAACAGGGTTGCCACAAGGAACGCCGCGAAGCATAAACTAATAGTCAGGCGGGTATTATCATGGATTTGTTCCATGAAATCAGCTTCCGGTATCACCACCACAATCAGCCAATCTAAGCCACGATCATCATTGAAGGGGGTGACTTGTAAATAGTAGCGATCGCGGTTTAGTTTAAAGGTTAACTGTTGGCTTTGATTGATTTGGTTTAAGGCGTCAACGCTTTGACTTAAATACTGGGCTGTTGATTGAATTAAGGGATCATGGCTATTGGTAGCAAGTAGGCGTTGGGTTTTATCGCCATCACGAATAAATCGCTGTTCTGATGTGGAACTAGCAACCAGTAATCCTGATCGTTCAATAATAAAGGCTTGTCCTGCTTGACCAATTCTTAAGTCGTGGAGAAATTTACTAATCTCAGACAGTAAGATATCGGTGCCAACTACCCCTAATAGTTTACCCTTGTCGTTGTATACTGGCTCAGCTAGGGTAATCCCTAACCGAGAATGACTAAACATGACATAGATTGGACTCCAAAGGGTTTTACCTTTAAAGGCAGCGTTTTTATACCAGGGACGAATGCGAGGGTCATAATTGGCGCGGATATCTAACAGTTGGTTACGATTTCCTTGACTGTCGGTTGTGTAAGTCTGAAAGTTATAGTTGGTTGAGGCGTCAGCGACTTTAATCACAACTTTGTCATCTTCGGTATAGCCTGCCCCAATGTATTCCCCTTGCTCGCTGCCGAACTGAATGGTATTAATAGACTGGGTAAACTGCAACAGTTGCCACAAATAACGTTCACTAGGCTGATCCTGAGTCTGCACCTGACCCCGACGCACCGCATTCCCAAGAACATGGTTGACCAGATGGGGCGTTTCGATGTAACTATCGATATGTTGCAGGATGCGATCGCTAACCTCGGTCTGCAACTGGGTAACCAGATTGTTAACTGCCTGTTGTCCGTTGCGAAAGGAGAGATATCCAGTCAACCCCACAGCCGCTAAGATCTGGAGGATAAAGGGAACCACCAGAACCACGCGCAATGGCATCTTTTGACTGTGTTTAGCGCCTTTGGCAAGTTTACTGGTCACGGTTGGCATTGACACTCCCCCGGTTAAAACGCGGGGGATTCTTCCGTCACAGGGAGGCAGAGTTTAACGTCTTCCAGGACGGAACCTTTACCCTCAGAAAGCTTAACCACCGTGTGTCCCACGGCTTCCAGTCCTCTAATCTCGACTACTTGAGCCGCGGCTATATCGCGGTCTTGGGTATACCCGCAATACTGGCATTTATGTACCCGCTGAGATAGCTTTTTCTTGCCCGTCTCCTTTAGGCACT
>NZ_JAVKEW010000064.1:0-10042 GCF_040226375.1 Coleofasciculus sp. G2-EDA-02
TCATGACTGAAATTATACCACCTCTTGGGAAGTAATTGGAAATACTTCGGGCATTTAGCCCTCGCATTTCCCGCTATCCCCCAAAGGCTTACCTCCACTTCGTGAAGGTTGAAGCAAGATTCCCCTCGCGATTTAGGTGGCATAATGCGGGAAGGGGTTGGCTGCTACAGTCAGTTGGACAAATTTAAGGCATCTTCGGGTTCGAGTAATCTCTCCATAGCTGTCCAGCGGCTTCTGAGACGCTCAGAGATCTATTTTTATGGTTTTTCGCATCCCTCGAACGGTTCGTACTGCGTTACCCGATTTGGCACATCTGCGAGTCGTGGGAGTTTCAACCATTGCTGTGATCATTACCCTTCTGGGCGTGCGACACTTGGGTGGACTAGAACCGCTAGAACTGGCGGCGCATGATCAGTTTGTCCGCCTACTACCTCTGGAAACTGAACCTGACCCCCGGATCTTAGTTGTCGCGATTACAGAAGAAGACCTAGAAAATCAAAACCAGTGGCCCATCTCAGATCAGGTTTTAGCACGGGTTTTACGGCGATTGCAAGCCGCTGACCCCGCCGTTATTGGTCTAGATTTATATCGTAATCTTCCCGTGGAACCGGGTCATCAGCAGTTAGTTGAACAACTGCAACAACCGAATTTAATTGCCATTCAAAATATCGATATCCGCGCCGGAACTCCACCACCCCCAGAGGTATCACCGGAACGCATCGGTTTTAATGATATACCCCTTGACCCGGATGATGTGGTTCGTCGCAATTTATATATTGCGGAGAATGAAAGTGGCGGGCTTTTCTCATTTTCCCTGCTTCTGGCACTTACTTATCTAGAACGCCGTGGGATTGAACTGGAAGCTAGTCCCAATAACCCAGATATTCCCCAACTTGGTGAGGCTGTGTTGTCACCCTTAGCGGAAGATGCGGGGGGATATCAAAAGGTAGATACTAGAGGGTTCCAAATCTTACTCAATTATCGCTCCCCTAATCAGGTGGCGCGACAGGTTTCCTTGAGCGATGTTTTAAATGGAAAGGTTGATCCGAGTTGGGTGCAGGATAAGATTGTGATTATTGGTTCAACAGCACCCAGTCTCAAAGACTTATTCGCCACACCCTTTAGTCCCGTTTTAGACGAAAACCCAAAAATGCCTGGGGTTTTAATGCAGGCTCAAATGGTTAGTCAATTCCTTGATGCGGCGACTGGTGAACGTCCATTATTCTGGTTTTGGTCTCAACAGGAGGAAATTCTGTGGATTATTGGCTGGATTGCAATCGGTGGGATATTGGGGCGGGTGACGTATCATCCCCTGGCGTTAATTATTGGGGTAACGGGTAGTTTGGGGGTGTTATCCAGTGCTTGTTTTTACCTACTCACCCAAGGTGGCTGGGTTCCCTTGGCGGCGCCAGCATCAGGATTTGTGTTAACAGTAGCGATTTTTGTCACCCATCGCTCTTATGAAGCCCATCAACAGCAGCAGATTGTGATGAAGCTGTTGGGACAGAATACCTCTCCGGAAGTGGCTCAAGCTCTTTGGCAAGGTCGCGATCGCTTGCTAAAATCTGGGAAGTTACCGGGGATTCGCCTCACCGCCACGATGTTCTTTGCTGATATTAAAGATTTCAGCACCATATCGGAAAAAATGACCCCAGAGGCGTTGTTGGAGTGGTTAAATGAAATTCTGGGAGTGGTGACTCGGGAAGTCCTCCAGCGTCAGGGGATTGTGAATAAGTTTACTGGGGATGGGGTGATGGTAGCGTTTGGTGTCCCCATGTCACGTCTCCACAGAACCGAAGTGGCTGAAGATGCCAAAGCGGCGGTAGACTGTGCTTTAGCGATTAGCGATCGCCTCGAACAGATGAACCGGGATTGGCAACACCGAGGTTTACCTGTGATTGAAATGCGGATTGGCATTTTTACAGGTCCAGTTGTGGTAGGCAGTTTGGGGGGGAAAGACCGCTTAGAATATGGAGTTATTGGCGATAGTGTTAATATTGCTTCCCGGCTAGAGAGTTGTGAGAAACATCGTCAACCGACTCCCTGTCGGATTCTCATTGGTCAACAAACGCTGGATCAACTGCAAGGGGAGTTTGAGGTTGAATCCTGGGGACCTTTAGCCTTGAAGGGGAAACAGCAAACGGTGAATGTTTATCGCGTATTGGCACGAACCACGGTATCCGAGTAGAATGGCACTGAAATAAGCATTTTGACATCGCCTCCACCCTTCATATACCGTAGGGTGGGCATTGCCCACCAGCATACCAGTCAGTACCATTCGTCTCAGAGTAGGAGTGCAGAGTATACAAGGGAGTTCAAATGTTAGATCTGAATTTAGATTAAACGCAATCAATTAGACACCTAGCTAATGCTAAATTCAGGTTAACTACCGCCGTTAAAATTCAGTCCTTGTCAAGCGGACGAAAGGCAAGTGTAGCAGCGATTTTAATCGCCGTGACTTGGTTAGGGCGGGTTTAGTTACATCTGTTGTGAAGTAAGAAACGATAATTGTGAAACCCGCCCCTACAAATCATGCCATCGAGGGTCACAAAGGGTCAAATCTTTTCCCGAAAACCGCCTTGCCATCGCGTTAGGGGAACACAGTCAATATTCAGTTGATCAAAGGTACGCGCTACAACAAAATCCACTAAATCTTCAATGGTTTGAGGATTATGATACCAGGCGGGAATTGCTGGCACAATCTTTACCCCAGCTTCGGCTAGGGTGGTGAGGTTACGCAGGTGAATCAAGCTGAATGGGGTTTCACGGGGTACGATTATCAGTTGACGCCCTTCTTTTAACTGCACATCGGCTGACCGTTCCAATAAATCCGAACTCAAACCATTAGCAATTTTTGCCACTGTACTCATACTACAGGGGATAATCACCATTCCTAACGTCCGGAATGAACCACTGGCAATGGTTGCACCCACATCTCCCCAGCGATGACAAATCAGCTTACCTTTGGTGGGTACACCCGCTTGCTGACGCCAGAATTGTCCCTGCTGTTCAGGTTCTGGAGGCATACGGGTGTTTTGTTCCGCTTGCCAAACCATATAGGCTGATTTTGATGCCACGAGTTCGAGGGTATAGTCGGCTTCTAAGAGAAATTTCACGGCACGTACTGCATAGATTAAGCCAGAAGCACCAGTAATACCGAGGATTAAGGGGAAAGTTTGAGGATTGTCATTCGTCATTCGTTTATGTAAGGGTTTGAGGGATATTTACAAAAATTAACATAGTTTAGTTTATTTCCACCAACCTAATTAGATGCGTATCAGGCTAAGTTTCTACATAAACTAGAATTATTTTGTCAACAATATTCCTATTGCCCAGGGTTCTTAGCAAATGCACCATAGAAATCATCTTCATCTTCAACCAGATTTAAATCGATCTTGTTGGGGAATAAAAGGATTGGTGATTATATTGTCATTTATAATATCTGAATCCTTATCCTCACCGAAAGACGATAAATTACTCCCCTCTCCTGGTAGGAGAGGGGCAGGGGGAGAGGTCATTCCCAAGGTACTGGCATCGGATTTTAACCCATGAGTTTGCTGGGTAGACCACTCTTTATTGCCATATTCTATTGGCTTCCGGAAATTTCGCTTACGAACTCGCATCTCTAAATATAGCGATCGCACTCCTGATTATGGCTTTGGCGGAATATAATAAGGTCTTCCTGCCTGTGATGCTGCACAAGGGACAATACAAGTCCGAATAACTCTAGGACTTACGCTTCCTCGACGGCGCATCCGCTACCTGTAGGGGCACGACATGTCCTGTCCGGGCACGACATGTCGTGCCCCTACTCTCCCCTTGCTGTTAAGGGTAAACTAAGAAAAGCCTTGGCAAGCATTGCCTCTCTCAAACCTGATAACGACTGGATTCATGACTACTTCGCTCAACGAGCTAGAGACCCAATTAGTTGCCCTCAAACAAGAAGCCACTCCTGCGATCGCAACAACTGATACGCTGGATCAATTGGAACAGTTGCGCGTAAACTACTTGGGGAAAAAAGGACAGTTATCCCAAATCTTGCGCGGGATGGGGAAGCTATCCCCCGAAGATAGACCTCGAATTGGGGCGTTAGCGAATGAAGTTAAAGAAGCCCTCCAGCAATCCCTTGACAACAAACGCCAAGATTTACAAGCTGCCCAAATTCAGGTACAATTAGCCGCCGAAACCCTTGACGTAACGATGCCAGGGGTTTATCGTCCTCAAGGTCGGATTCACCCGCTCAATAGTATCATTGACCAAGTTCTGGACATCTTTGTGGGTCTGGGTTACACCGTCGCCACCGGACCAGAGATGGAGACAGATTACTATAATTTTGAGGCATTAAATACCCCCCAAGACCATCCGGCGCGGGATATGCAGGATACCTTTTACCTCCCCGATGGGAACCTACTGCGAACGCATACCTCTTCGGTGCAGATTCGCTACATGGAAAATAATGAACCCCCCATCCGAATTATTGCACCAGGACGGGTTTATCGTCGTGATACGGTTGATGCGACACACTCCGCCGTTTTCCATCAAATTGAAATTTTAGCGGTTGATGAGGACATCACGTTTGGGGATCTCAAAGGAACTTTAAAAGTATTTTTCCAAGAATTATTTGGTGAAGACGTAGATGTTCGCTTACGTGCTAGTTATTTCCCATTCACAGAACCTTCTGCGGAAATCGATGTGAAATGGAGAGGGAAATGGTTAGAGATGGGCGGCTGTGGAATGGTTGATCCCAATGTGCTGAAAACCGTTGGTTATGACCCAGAAATTTATACAGGGTTTGCGGCGGGGTTTGGCGCGGAACGCTTTGCTCTAGTTATGCACCAAATTGATGATATCCGCCGCTTATATACCAGTGATTTGCGCTTTTTGCAACAGTTTTAGATTAGGAAGCAGGGGGAGCAATGTAGAGACGTGCCATGGCGCGTCTGGAAGCAGGGGAAGTGGAGGGAGTATTGAATGTGTAGGGGCGGGTTTCATTATTATCGTTTCTTTCCTCACAAGGGATGTGAATAAACCCGCCCTGACTGATCGAGTGTTGACTCAGAATTTTCTGACTAACACTCCAGGTTCTTTCTGAATGGGCAAAACGTCTAAAAGATCAGCTTGGGCGCAATATTTTAAATCTTCGTGACAGTTTAACCGGAGTAGGCGTTGACCATGACTGGCATGGTGAAACAATTCTAACAAGTTGTCTTTCCACTGAGCATAAAGGGCAAGAGCGCCGATGACTTCATCATTACCCGCAATATCGCCAAGAGAATGATCGGTGTGAGTGATGAGGCTATCTGCGATCGCACCGGCACAAGCGGTATCTTCTAGGGAGTAGGAACCCTCCCAGCCTGAACCCACGAGCCAAACAGTTTCGGGCTTTTGCTCAAGCAGATACTGCACCACCGTCTGACGATTCACCATGGCGGCGGCTAGCACCACAGGGGCGTTCTGCACACGCTGTAAGGCGCGAGTCCCATTCGTCGTCGTGATAAACAAACGGCATCCCTGGACGCGCTCTGGCGTGCAGTCTAGGGGAGAATTGCCTAAATCAAAGCCAGCGACTTTTGAGCCGCCCCGTTCTCCGGCGCGAAGGCGTTTTTCTGGGAGCCATTTTTCGCTCACTTGCATTAACTGCTCAATATCGCTGAAGGCTTGAACCGCTTCAGCACCCGCGTGCAACGCTGTGGCAATGGTAGTTGTAGCTCTTAGCACATCAACCGCGATCGCACAGTCTGGCATCCTATCGGTTGGGGTAAGTTCGGGGGTGTGGTAAATAAATAGCTTCACTGGCTCAGTGCACCTGCTTTTTCAAATGCCGACTCCATATTGTACCCACTTAAGGTCATAGGGGTTTAGGTTTTTATTAGATCATCTAACCATTGCAATCATTTTGAACGATTATGGCAACGATTTACACGCTCCATCCGGAAACGCCTCAAATACGCCGAATAGAGAAAATAAGGGACGACCTACGAGACGGTGCGGTGATGTTATATCCCACAGATACCGTCTATGCCATTGGTTGCGACCTAAATGTCAAATCGGCTGTGGAACGGGTCAGGCGTTTAAAGCAACTCTCGAATGAGAAGCCGTTAACGTTTTTGTGTTCCTCGTTATCCAACATTTCTGAATATGCTTGGGTGAGTGACCCAGCTTACCGAATTATGAAACGCTTGATTCCTGGACCCTATACCTTTGTGCTACCCGCAACCAAATTAGTACCCCGACTAGTGATGAGTCCCAAGCGCAAAACCAGTGGTATCCGAGTTCCGGATCATCCGGTTTGTCAAGCCATACTCGAAGCGTTAGGCAACCCCGTCATTTCCACGTCGGCTCATTTACCCGATGAGATGGGACATTTCCCCACTGTGGGACTTGAAAGTGCCAAACTCTTTGATCAGTTTGAAGGTTTAGTGGACATTATTGTCGAGGATGGCTCGGAACCCGGTTTCCAGGTATCTACCATTCTGGATATGACTGGGGATGAACCGACAATCCTGCGCCAAGGTTTGGGATGGGAAGCCGCAACGGCGTGGGCTGTACCCGCTAGCCAGAGTTGGGAATAAGGTGAGACTGATGGGTGTAACCCTTTAAAGTTAAACCCAATCCAGTTAGGCTTTCGCTGCTCAGCATTCGGACTACAGGAGACAGACGGCGGATTTCGGACGAAAGTCCACAAATAAATCCAGTTTGTCAATTGTCTACTCTCACTCACTCCAACAGCCATGGAAATAATAGACCCTTGTCAAGTGCCTAAATGCAGGTGGAGCAAGGGTTAGCAGCCATAATCCTAGTCCCTAAATCGGTAAGGGTGTCTGCCGTTTACTCATGATCTCTTGTTTAGTGACACACCACTCAACCAAAGACTAAGCATAACGTTTTACATTCAAATTGTGGACAGCAACAGAGTATTTATTCCAAATAACCACTCGTTCCTCTGCTGATGTCTGGGTAATTCGTAACTGTAGTCTTTAGGGGCAATACCATGAACGTTAAAACTGTAAAATCTATCACTCAACCTTCCCCAAACCACCTCGATAATCCGGAAGTTTTCGGCACAGACACTCAAAGTTTAATTGATCTGTTGCTAGAGGAAATGTGGTCGGCACTCTATGGTTCCAAACCTTTAGGTCAAAACAATGGTGGTTCTGGTTCTGGGTCCAAACCTCTACCCAGTCGCGCTCAAGTGGTGGCAAACCGGATAGCGCTGGAGGTACAACGAATCTGTAGCAAGAGCGATCGCATTCAAACCTCTGGTCAAGTCCGCTCGTGGCAATTAACCCTGGCACGTCACCGCTTACACAAGTGTTTAGGCTACTATAAATTGGGTTCTAAGCAAGGGCGTGTTGAATTACACAGCACATTAAGTGCCATGGTTTATCGCCATATCGCCCAACCCCAATCCCAGTTAAAATTCTCGGCTCGCTATAATTTGATTGAGGACTTTTTACAAGACTTTTATGCTGAGTCCCTCAAAGCATTTCGCCGGGAAAATGAGGTAGATGTGGACTACACGCCTCGCACTCAAATTGAACTGGCGGAGTATATGGCGTTTACGGAACAGTATGCTAAGCGGCGAATTACGTTACCGAACCGTTGCAGTCAACAGCTTATCGTCCTGAGAGCGCAAAGTTTTGCCAGACGCCAACCTAGTGAAACTCCTCTGGATATTGAGCAGGCGGTGGAATTTGCCAAGGGGGAAGAAGCCCAAGAGCTCAGCCGTTCACCGGCGATGCAACAAGTGCGGGCTCACTTGGTCGCTCAAACCACTGATCCGAGTGAGTCGGTACTGCGCGATCGCGTGGTTACTGAACTGGTCAACTATCTTGAGCAACAAGGTCACTCCGACTGCGCGGATTATCTGGTCTTAAAGTTACAAGACCTCGCCGCACCGGAAATCGATGAGATTTTAGGGTTAACCCCCCGCCAACGTGACTACCTACAACAGCGCTTTAAATATCACGTCGAAAAATTCGCCCGGTCATCCCACTGGAAACTGGTACACCAATGGCTTGGAGCTGATTTGGATCAAAAATTAGGCATGTCGTCTGACCAATGGGAAACCTTTTTAGCTGAACTTGATCAGCAACAACAGCAACTACTGTCTCTCAAACAAGCCCACAAGAGTGATGCTGAGATTGCAAAAGCCCTCAAGTGTACACCCAAACAACTGCAAAAGCGCTGGACTAAGTTATTAGAATTTGCCTGGAAAACTCGCAATTCCGAAGTTTCTCTTGCCAACTAAGGAGTGGAACAGGTGAATATGGAGGAGGTCGAACAAAAAAATTTGATTCTCTTAGCTTGTCATTTTAACGGTTCAAATCCAACCGTTATCCCCCTCTAACTCCTCCAGTTTAGATGGGGGATTCTCCTGAGAGTATCGATTCAATAAGGAGTTGCGGCTCATTGTAGGAGCATATTTCAGACGTAGCCTATTACCTCCAGGACGCAGGGGAAAGATTAGCTAATTTTATGCTGACAAGAGAAAGGACTAATGGAAAATGTGACCGCTTTACAGGGTGTCTACAGACGATGACTAATAATTTTTGCTAAGGTAGTGTTAACAATTTGAAATGATTAGGACGTATTTCTGGGCAAGCTTACTGTCTTGAGCAGTTGAGGAGAGCCTCTCATTCATTAGACTCATCTATTAATAATATCAGCAAACATGGTGGTTAAAATGGCTCCAGTTTTAATATCATCCCCAGTAACAGAACAAGATCAACACGCTCTCCGGCAGGTCTGGCAAACCTTGGGTCCCGATAGTTGTCCTCGTTCCTACAATTTCCATTGTCATACTACGGCTTCTGATGGTCAGCTTCATCCCAGAACGTTAATTGAACAAGCCATTGCCATCGGTCTGAAAGGGTTTGCTATCACTGATCATCACACAATCGATGGCTATCAAATGGCTCAAAACTTTCTAGATTCCCTCCAGCACTCTTTACCCACTCAGGCAATTCCTCACCTCTGGACTGGCGTAGAAATCAACGCTCGCTTATTAAATACGGATGTTCATATCTTGGGCTATGCTTTTGATCCCCACCATTCCAGCTTAAAGCCTTATCTCAAAGGCAAAGCCCCCCAACATCAGCAGGCTGAAGCGGCAACTGTAATTGATGTTTTGCATCAGGCAGGTGGCTTGGCGGTACTGGCTCATCCCTGCCGTTATCGACGTTCAGCCCATGAACTCATTCCCGCCGCCGCCAACATGGGAATTGATGGAGTAGAAACCTATTATGCTTACGCTAACCCCGATCCTTGGCATCCGAGCCCTAAGCAAACTCAGCAGGTGAAACAGTTAAGTACCACCTATAATTTGCTCAATACTTGTGGTACAGATACCCACGGTTCAAACTTGCTACGGCGTTTGTGACGGCAAGTCACAAATGATCAGCTCGATCAACCATAATTTGTAGGGACACGACATGATAATTTGTAGGGACACGACATGTCGTGTCCCTACTATGTATAGGGGTAAGTCCTCAGTTAAATCCCACTCTGCATCATCATTAGTATAAATATGCTCAAAGTCGTGAGGACTAGGAGGATACCTAGAGCAACCGATTGACCTAAATGTTTGGAACTTTGTGAAACTTTCATTTTTTTCGGTCTTTATTTTGAGGGTAGATTATGAACATATCAAACTTTCCGTTAAGTTTATGAAAAAAATTAATATATCTTAACTTTGCTTAAGATAAGTAAACTTTTAACTTGCGGTGGGGGTTTGGGGGATGTCCATCAGTATGAACAAACTCACGTATTGAAACGATCAATTCCTACTCTGATTTTGCATGGGCAGCATGATGAAGTTATTCCCATCAAAGAAAGCCTAATCTATGCCAAGGAACGGTCTTGGGTGCAGCTTATCCCACTCAACAGTGACCATGCTTTAAGCTGAAGTTCCCCCAGCCAAAAAATCAAAACTGCCTCACCGTGCGGCTTTGCGCGATTTTTTAGCCGCCCTACATGGGTACAATCGCGCTCAACCTTGATGTAGCGAGGGTTTTCACCGATCTCTTGTCTATTGCAAAAA
>NZ_JAVKEW010000065.1:0-10742 GCF_040226375.1 Coleofasciculus sp. G2-EDA-02
TTTGAAACGGCTGTCGGGGAGGGAGAGACGCTATCAACAGTGGCTCAACCACAACATCTCTAAATCAGTGGTTAAAAGAGCAGTTGAGTTAAGTGCTTCAATTGCTATAGAAGACTTAACAGGCATTAGGGAAAGAACTAACCAGCAACCGAGAAACAAGACCGAGCGAAGACGCTCAAATTCGTGGGCGTTCTATCAACTGCGAACGTTTATCGAGTATAAAGCCAGGAGTGCTGGTGTTCAAGTTATCCCAATTCCCCCTGCCTATACTTCCCAAATGTGTCACAAGTGCCTGCATATTCATCCGATAAAAGGAAAGTCTTACCGTAGTGGCAAGACTTTTAAATGTGGGCATTGTGGTTGGCATGGGGATGCCGACTTTAATGGAGCCAATAATATTGCACTTGTGGGGCTGTCTATAAACCAGCCTGGAGGCACGGGGTTGTCGTGCAAGTTAAGTCAAACTGTTGAGTATGTTCAACTTGGCTTGTTCGATGACTTCAGGGCTACTGAAAACCCAGACCTCTGCGATAGCAGGTCTGGGTAGTTTATTTACTGACATCAGAACAGACGGATGAGACAACCGCATAGGTGACCTAATTTTTCACTGATTATAAACATGACGATTCGGATGGCACAAGAATCGGATATTCCGGAACTGGCACAATTGTATCAAGAAACGGCACTCGCGATCGCGCCGCACTGTTACTCTGCTGAGCAAACTCATAGCTGGGCGTCGTTTGCCACAGATAATGTCAGGTTTGGCGAGTTCATTTTGTCAGGGAAAACATTTGTGGCGACAGATGAAACCAGGATTCTCGGCTTTGCCGGGATAGCCGATAATGGTCATATTACCTCAGTCTATGTCCGGCGCGATCGCATCCACCAAGGGATTGGTTCGACTCTGATGCAAACTCTCTTGGATTATGCCAAAAATCACAGGATTGAGCGCTTATATGCAGAAGCCAGTGAGTTTAGCTTGGGGTTGTTTAAAAAATATGGCTTTCATGTCTATGATACGGAGATTGTCGAGCGTCAGGGTGTGGAGTTTAAGCGTTATTTAGTTGAGCGTTTCACCCTCATCCCCTAACCTCCTTTTGAAAGTTCATTAATAAGTCCCGGCGATTATAGCAATCGCCATAGCGGTTAGGACGCATCATTTGGTAGAGACGTTGCATGCAACGTCTCTACCACAGGAAAGGAAAGTCCTATAAGTAGCACTTGCTATCATTAGCGCTCGCTAATGATAGCAATAGTTGTAGGTTGGGTTGACGCCAGGAAACCCAACAGAATCTAGGGCTAAGGTTCCATACTACAAGCCGGGTACGTCTCTACAGGATTGGCTATTCGACAGAGACAGATTTCACCTCTACCGTCGTTTCCGGTGTGGTACTGGTTTCTTCTGTGACGATTCCAGCTTGGCGAGATTTAGCCAAATCAATCAACCACTGCGACATCTCAGACACCAACAGCGTCAGCACGACGACATCATCAATTTGCCCGACAATAGGAATCAAATCTGGGGCAATATCAATGGGACTAAACACGTAAAGGATAGTACCTAAGACTATCCACCAACGGTATTTAGGATTGCGAACCGCGTTACGATACCAGTTATAAATGGATTGGATTGAAAAATTATTCATCAGTTTTTCCCGACAGCTACCTTTCATCTTGCCAAATTCATCCCGGAACCTCTATGGGGATAACCCACCTGTTCAGGTGCAGAACTTACACCTACTGACGTGAGGGGGAGAGTTTGATGGGATTGGGATTTGCTGGGGATGATGGGAATCACGCTTTGTTACTGTTCTACAGTATCACACAGAAATTTATCGCTCTCTGGGGCGTTGTATTTTAGATAATCCCCAACCCAATCACAGGCTCTGTGCATGAGTGCATCTAGCGTTAAATCTTCTAAGTTAAGGCTGGTGGGCAATGCCCACCCTACGGTATAGCAAGAGTTTCGGCGATTCAAAAATGCAAGTTTTCAGTGTCATTTAATTTAAGTTGGGGATGAGTAGCGAGCAAGATGCTCGCACTACAAGAATTTTGCCACCCGTCTCTCCCGAATCCCGCGCTCCAGCCGCGAAAATTGATCAACCTCTTTGCAAGCGGCGAGAAATCCCTAGAATTGGAGTGGCTTGCATTTTAGCAAAGACAATTATACTTAGCAATCAAGGGAGGTTGAGAACGGATATGGATATTGTTGCGGTTATTGAAAAGGGCGGAATCGCCATGTGGCCCCTGTTAGGGCTTTCGATCCTGGCAGTTGGTACAATTTTTGAACGTCTCTGGTTTTGGGCGGGAATCCTATTGAAACAAGAGGAAATCGTCAATCGAGTGCTGGATGCAGCCGCTCAAAACTGGCAGGTGGCTAGAGAAATCGCGATGAAATCGCGGCGACAACCCGTGGGGCGATATTTATATGCTCCCTTACGCCTGATCAACCCAGAACCGGAATTATTCCGCTTAGCCTTAGAGGGGGCGGCTGATGACGAGTTAGCAGCGATGCGGCGCGGCGATAAGCTATTAGAAGCGGTGATTGCGCTGTCTCCTCTGTTGGGATTACTGGGAACGGTACTCGGTTTAATTAACTCCTTAGGCTCAATTACCATTGATCAACTAGGTACAGCCTCCACCGCCGGGGTAACCTTGGGAATCGGCGAAGCGCTGATTAGTACCGCGACAGGACTGATTATTGCGATTACCAGTTTGGCATTTTATCGACTGTTTCAAGCCTTTTGGTTTAACCAAGTCAAAATTTTCCGTAAAGCGGGGACAGAGTTGGAATTACTGTATCGCCAAGATTGGTTACAGGCTGAGGATAGTGATCAAGTGATGAACGATACCCTCCAAGACCATACCATTAACGTTTACCAAGAGAGTTTTGAAGTACCCCAACCCCGCACTTCTCTTCCCAAACCCCGATCCAAGCAGAAGCAGCCGCCAAAGCAGGATGATCAAGTTTTACCGACACAACCCGATCGCACTCCCGTCGCTAATGCTAAAACAAACCAAGACGATCCGCTTTCCCCAGACAATCCTCAAGTCCCCCCAAGCGATCGCACTCCTGTCGCCAATGCTAAAACAAACCAAGACGATCAGGTTTCCCCAGACAATCCTCAAGTCCCCCAAAGCGATCGCACTCCTGTCTCCAACCCTCAAGGAAACCCAGAAAATTAGCAATCTTTTCCTTAGTTTTCCCGATATCCTTAGTGCTGCTTGGCTTCAAATTCCCACCCGTTAATATATAGACAAAAAAGCAGACATTCTAAATAAGTGCAGCCCTGGAGCCTTCTTTGACCTTTTGCAACCCAAGACGATGACAACACTACCCCAGCACCGGACGAAAAAAAAACCTGCCGCTTCCTTCCCCACACTAACCCGCCCTTTAAACTTGCGGATGGATTCCCCAACTGAAGAAGTTCGGATTGAGATCGTACCGCTAATTGATGTTATTTTCTGTATCCTGACCTTCTTTATCCTGGCAGCCGTGGGTCTATCGCGTCAACAAGCCATTAATGTTGATTTACCCAAGGCGAGTACCGGAACTGCCCAAGGACGGCAGATTCTGATGATCAGTTTGGATGAATTGGGGCAAGTGTATGTAGAAAAAAATCCGGTGATTACCCAAGAGCAGTTTATTCAACAACTCCAAGCTTACAAACAACAAAACCCCAGTGGCGTATTTGTCCTCTACGCCTCGCCCAATGCCATGTATAACGAAGTTGTACAAATCTTGGATTTACTTCGGGAAGTTGGGGGCGATCGCGTAGCGCTAGCAAATTCACCTGGACAATCGCCGCAAATTCCGGGGACAAATCCCCTTTCTCCCTCAACTGGAGTTCCAGAATTTAACCCCAATCCTGGACAAATACCAGTTAATCCTGATAGCACATTTAATCCCAATTTTCCTCAATTTCCGGGGGTTCCAGGTCAACCTCAATTTGGATCACCCCCGACGAATCCCGGTACGTTACCACCTTCTCCTGGACAATTCCCCATCAACCCCGGTGGTTCTGTTCCACCCAATCTTGGCACACCGACTTCACCGCAGCCGCAAGGGGAATAATTCATGTTTTTGTGTAGAGACGTGCCATGGCACGTCTGTTCTGTAGGGGCGGGTTTGACTATTATCATTGATCACCTCATCCCAGATGGGACTAAACCCGCCCCGATTAAGGCGCAGATAGAGAGAATTGATGATAAAGTTGTCTCAAAACCCGCCCCGCTTAAGTGAGAGATTATTCAGTGTTAAGTGACTTATGACCGATAAATCCAGTGCCGGATATCGAATCGAACGCGATTCTATGGGGGAACGGCAAATCCCTAATGATGCCTACTACGGGATTCAAACCCTACGGGCAATTGAAAACTTCCCCATCAGCGGGATTAAACCCTTACCCACCTACATAGACGCCTGTGTGCTGATCAAAAAAGCCACCGCGATCGCGAATGGTAATCTGGGCTGTATTCCCCAAGATATTAGCCAAGGGATTATCCAAGCGGCTGATGAAGTTCTCAAAGGACAATGGCGGGATCAATTTGTCGTCGATATTTACCAAGCAGGCGCCGGTACATCCCACCACATGAATATTAATGAGGTGCTGGCAAATCGGGCATTAGAAATCCTGGGAGATGAGAAGGGTAACTATAAGCGGGTTAGCCCAAATGACCATGTAAACTATGGGCAATCTACGAATGATGTTATCCCCACGGCGATTAGAATTGGGGCGCTATTAGCTTTAGAACATACCTTGTATCCGGCACTATCTGATGCCATTACCGCCCTGGATAACAAAGGGGATGAATTCCAAGATGTAGTTAAATCCGGCAGAACCCATCTGCAAGACGCTGTACCAGTGCGCCTGGGAGAAGAATTTCGGGCGTGGGCGCAAATTCTCAGCGATCATACCAATCGGATTGAACAAGCATCAGAAGATTTAATGGTACTGGGGTTAGGCGGAAGTGCAGCGGGAACCGGATTAAACACCCATCCCGACTATCGCCATCAGGTTGCCCAAATTCTTGCCCAACTCATTGATCAACCCCTCAAATCTGCCCCCCATCTCATGGCGGCGATGCAGAGTATGGCACCGTTTGTTAATGTATCTGGCAGTTTACGGAATTTGGCACAGGATTTAGTTAAAATTTCCCATGACTTGCGGTTAATGGATTCGGGACCGAAAACTGGATTTAAGGAAATTCAACTTCCCCCCGTGCAACCGGGATCATCGATAATGCCGGGAAAATACAACCCAGTTATGGCGGAAATGACCTCTATGGTGTGCTTTCAGGTGATGGGCTATGATAGTGCGATCGCCTTAGCTGCTCAAGCGGGTCAATTGGAGTTGAATGTGATGATGCCGCTGATTGGGTATAACCTAATTCACAGTATTGAAATTTTAGGCAATACCCTATCTGCCTTAACTCAAAAGTGTCTAGCCGGAATCACAGCCAGACGCGATCGCTGTTTGGACTATGCTGAAGGGAGTCTCGCATTAGTCACCGCCCTCAATCCCCACATCGGTTATCTTAACGCGGCGGCTATCGCCAAAGAATCTCTGGAAACAGGCAAATCCCTGCGACAAATTGTCCTCGACAAAGGCTTGATGAGTGCTGAGGACTTAGCCAAGGTACTCGATCTTGATAAAATGAGTGCTTTGTTCCCGAACCAATGACAAAGGACAAAGGACAAACCATGCAAAGTCAAGATAGTTTTACCCAAGTCACCTTTCATTACATCAATGGCGAAACCGAATCCTTTGATATTCCCGTGACGCCAGAAGCTTTTAGCGAACAACTTGCTGATTTTCTTAGCCAACCTTGGTTAATCCTACATCTGTTCGATCAAACCGTGATCATCCTGACGTCTCAAATTGTCAAAGTGGAAGTGGCACCGCAGATTCCTCAACTCCAAGGGGAGGGTGTCTTATCGGATTGTCAACGAGTCACGGCTCTCTCCCGTGGTGCGAAGGTCTAAGATAAACTAAAGCTATTTCATGACACTTATGTCTAGCGTTAGTTTAATTCGGGCAGATTCCTATAACCGACAGCCATTGAGAACCGCCGTAGAAACCTTGCTGGAACCGTTGGGCGGGATTAGGGCATTTGTCAAAGTGGGCGATCGCGTCCTCCTTAAGCCCAATCTTCTCACGGCTGGACGTCCGGGTAAGGAATGTATTACTCGCCCCGAACTTGTGTATGCTGTCGCCGAGTTAGTCAAGGAAGCTGGGGGTCAACCTTTTCTCGGTGATAGTCCCGCCTTTGGTACAGCTAAAGGGGTGGCGCTGGCAAATGGCTATTTGCCGATGATGGATGAACTTAACATACCCATCGCCGAATTCCATGGTCAGCGATATCAAACAGTTAGCCATACCTTCAACCACCTGCGGCTGTGCAAAGAAGCAATGGATGCTGATGTGGTGATTAATTTACCCAAGCTTAAATCTCACACCCAGTTAACCCTGACTCTGGGGGTTAAAAACCTATTTGGCTGTGTCCCTGGTAAAATGAAAGCCTGGTGGCATGCAGAAGCGGGTAAGGATGCCTTGCGGTTTGGCGAAATGTTAGTGGAAACGGCACGGGCAATTAATCCCAACTTGACGATTCTGGATGGGATCATAGGTCATCAAGGTAATGGACCGAGTGGTGGAGAACCCCGACGCTTGAATATGCTAGCCGCGTCGGCTGATGTATTTGCTTTGGATCAGGCGGTAGTCAACTTGCTCAATGTCGAACCCCTGCAAGTACCGACTGTAGCCGCTGCGATGAAATTAGGATTAAGTCCAAATCTGGATACCCTGGAATTTCCCCACCTGCATCCCGCCGATTTAAAGGTACTCGATTGGAAGCTACCGGATCGGTTAATGCCCATTGATTTTGGTATGCCCCGCCTAATGCGCTCCACATTTAAGCATTTTTACATCCGGTGGATCAAAGAGCCAATAAGTGTTTATGCTCAGCGGTAGTATAATCATTTTTGGATTGTTAGTGAGCAAAATCTAACATTCAAAACTCAAAGAAGGAATTATTTGGTAAACATTGTTACAACCTCTACCCAAGGAGGGAACGTATGCTGATACTACCCTCCGATTGCTTAATCCACCGCCTAGTGTTAGAGGCGGTTTTTTGTATTTTCTGTCTCGAATTACCCACCGTAACTGATACCGAGTTGCGCTCAAACATAGTAGAGAGGAAAAGCAGGGGAGGCAAGGGAGGCTCTTGAAGCAGGGGGAGAGAAAGTTATATCTTTGAATGCAACTTGGTATGAAGAGCAAAATCTGTCATTTATAAGTAATAACAGGGAAGTATAGGTAGCAAATGTTACCTCATGTGGAAGATTTCAGTAGATGATTTGATCAAACTGACTGGTATTCTAGAACTCGCGTCAATCTATCTAAGGTCAGTTGATTTGGCAAAACCGATGTCCTTATTAATAAAGCGTAAGATTTTATTGAAATTGTTTACAGGAAAACAATCCTTGAACCAAAAACTTGTTAGAATATAGAATGTAGGGTCTTGAATTTGACCCGGTCTCAGATAAAATTTCAATTGACTCAAGTTCTGATTAAAACTTCATTTATGGAATCAAGTGGCTCGTCTGCCAACTCTTCTGACCCCTATCCTCATAGATGGGCTGAGATTATCGGTACGGTAATGGCGTTTTTGACTCTGACCTTACCTTTCTTAGCCATTGCTTACTACTCTTCTAGCAGCCTTGATGTTTTGCAGACAACACCTTACTCGCTGCCGAGATCAGAAACAGCTAACTGGAAAAACTTATGAACTGAAGTTCCCCTTGGACAAATTGCTACACTGTATGCCCTCAAGGGGAGAAGAAAGCTAAAAAGCAGACTGGCTTTAGGATGTGGAGAAAATCCTGTTCCTTCTTGTTGCCTTGCTTTGGGTAATTTACTCAAGCACCTAAACTCACCAGTGCAGTTGACTCAAAATGTACCGCAAACGGTCATAATCATCTTTGAGTAAAACACTGAGGGTTCGCCCTGCTTGAACTAACCAGTCGCGATCGCCCTTGCGAATTTGATAGATATCTCGGATCGCCGCAGCCGTTAGGGCTTCCACTGGCGCTCCAGTTACTAACAGGAGTGTACGCAAAAAATCCAACTTTTCGCTAAAGTAAATGATCTCATCGGGCTGGCATTGATAGACAGCCTGATGAATTTGCGGCGGACGGGGAGGTAGATATTGATAAGCCCGTCCCCTAGGGGGTTGGTCACCATTGTGTCCCTCTCCGGGCGGTATAAACCCAACAATCGCCGCACGAAACTCAGTTTTAAGCATGGCAAAAATTTGCGGCTGTTGCTCCCGCAATTCTGCCAGTGACAATCCCAATGCGACAGCCCGGTGAACTGAATCAACCGGGCTTGTTGTCGCGTGGTAAACTACCGCCATAACCTGATTGCCAGATTCTTCATCAACGGATTTGACCCAACTTCCAAAGGGTGGCATTACGGGAAAGCTCAAATCCTCTGGCTCTAAACATTGTGCCAAAAATTCTGTGGTTGCCGTTTCAATGACTTCCGCAATGTGATTATCAGGGCGTTCTCCAGCCGTAAACTGGGGTAAAGGAAGACGCATCTTTTAGTCCTTTGTCTTTTGTCATTTGTCTTTCGTCATTTGTCACGACAAAATCTGCTGCTCCATTGGTCATTTTTTTGTTATTTTCTGATAGGGGGCGGCTCAATGAAATGTGAACAGACAGTAAGATGAAAGCGGGAACAGAAGAGAAATCAAACCACCTTTTTCTGTATTCAAAAAGCATTTATCTTTGTTCCCGGTTCATTTTCGTTCGCTATAACAGGTCAACGGTTACAGTTTGTTTTTATTTTTTGCCTTGAGGATTCACCTCTTCGAGTTCCGATAAATTGAACGTGACAATTTTATCCCAGTTTCCACCTTCAAACAGCACACCCGCTTTTCCATCACCGATGCGCTGGACTATCCCTTCAAATTTGTAGTAAGTGTCCTCGCCATTAATGACGCGAACAATTGAGCCAGGAAGAATCATCTGTTTTCACCCATAAATCTCTTATCTTAGCTTACTATAAATTGCTGATTTATAATTAAGCTAATTTCTTACCATTGATATTGGTCATTGCGGTTCGTCCTTTGTTACAGACTATTGGTAGATCACAAATGAAAATGACAAATCGCTAAAACTTCAATCGGTGTCGGTGATTGGCAACCGATTCCACTAATCCAATGCCTAAAAAGTTTGCCAGTAATGCCGATCGCCCATAACTTAACAATGGCAGGGGAATCCCGGTAATGGGTGCTAAACCAATATTCATGCCGATGTTCACGACAGTTTGAAACACAATCATCGATAGCACACCAATCGCCAAGAGTGAACCAAAGTTATCCTTGGCATTTTGGGCGATAATTACTAACCGTAAACACAAGAGCCAAAAGGTAAATAGAACGCACAAACAGCCGATAAACCCGAGTTCTTCACCAATGGCAGAAAAGATAAAGTCCGTATGCTGTTCAGGAATAAACTGGAGTTGGGTTTGTGTCCCCTGATACAGTCCTCGCCCTGTGAGTTGACCTGCGCCAATTGCAATTCGAGACTGAATCAAGTGATATCCTCCACCTAAGGGATCTTTATCCGGATCTAGGAAAAGAATCAGTCGGTTTTTTTGATAGTCTTGGAGCAATCCCCACAATAAGTTTCCCAATCCCCCGGAAATCGCGTTGCCAACCAATGCCCCAATTCCACCCAATAGGGGCCACGGTAAGGTACGCCAACCAATCAATGCCATTGCAGCTACCCAAAAAAACCAAGCGGGCAAAAACACATTAAACATGATCGCGGAGACAATGGGAGACACGAGTAGGATTAGCCATCCCGGATTAGCATTTCCCCAATAGAGCATCCCCATCGTAATCGCACCAAACACTAATGATGTTCCCAAGTTTGGCTCTAAAAATACAAATAGCCAGGGAACCGCCGCAATGGCTAAGACTCGAAAGACTGCATTTAATGTTGAAGCCGGTTGCCAGTGGATAATCGCAGCCAGGGTGATAATCAAACCCAGTTTGGCAAATTCCGACGGTTGAACGTGAAAGCCGAGGATATTCAGCCACCGTTGTGCGCCATTTGCCGTCGTCCCCATAATCATCACCGCAAACAACGAGATATTCGTCATCGCATAAACCATCCAATGCCATTGGAGTAAGATTTCGTAACGCGATCGCGCGATGAGTAGACATAGACTTAAGCCAATACCCCCAATGATCCAGTGCCACCACCAATCGGTTAGCCCTTCATTAAATTCGGCACTGCGAATCATCACCCCACCTAGGAAGGTGAGAGCAATGCTGACAAATAATAGCTGCCAGTCTAATTCCTGCCATCGGCTGAGGAACATAAGCCAGCGCATTTGGGTACGGTTCAATGACTTTTGGAACATAATCGTTGGGGAATGGGATTGAGGTTTAGAGCAATTAGCGCTCTTTAGCTGTACGGGTCAGGAATTTCTCAAAAAGATTTTGGATAATTCCTGATCAAATCCTAGGCTATCTGAAAATAGGGGAGAATAGATTGCTGAATAGGGAAGAAGGCTTTCCCTTGTACTGATACATTTACGCGACACAATACGGGAAATTCCCGGACAATGCAGCGATAGCAACACCATCTGAATTGATGGTGAAGGCGGTATCCCGCAAAGCTTTGAGCATAAAGCCCAAAGCGCCATTCATGTCTCGCGGCAAAA
>NZ_JAVKEW010000066.1:0-22857 GCF_040226375.1 Coleofasciculus sp. G2-EDA-02
CCTCTGGAGTTATCTAAATTAGGCTCAATACTTGGTAGTTTTCTACGGGTGTTTGGTTTAAGTATTGCCGCAAGGATAGATAATTGTAAGGTGTGTCGCGGAACTAAGAATCCCCGCACTTATAGGGCGGGGAGTGTCAAACGCACTGTTCCGGTAAATCGGGGAGGGATGGGAATATCGACACCACCGGAAACCAACGGATCAGCTTCCCAGTCTTTATCGGGTTGCAGCAGCACACCTCCTCCAGCAAAAGGAATCACAATCGTTTGTCCGGTAACTGGAGCCTTGATTGGAAAATTCGCGCTAAGGGCAACGGTTGTAGTGGTTTCGTCACCAAACATGACCGCATTGTGCAAGGAGAAATTCTCAGTAAACCCTGCTTTACTGACAATAACTAAAGACCCTTCCCCTAAGTTGGTTTCCTCACCATCCAGACCAATATTCCCGCCTACGCCGATATAACTGCGTCCCAGTATTTTTAGGGGATTAATCACAGGGACTTGTGCCACCTCTGGAGTGGCGGCAGCGACAGTTTGGGGTTGAACTAAAACCAGTGTGGGCTGGGCATTATCGGTCGCTGATTCAGAAGATTGAGTCGAGTCAGAGGGAGTAACGGTTATATAACCATAGTAGGCGGAGTCTAGCGTCTGGGCTTGAGCGGATAAACTACTACAAAGCAGGGACGAAGCAGTGAAACCGAATAGCCAGGAAAAAAGTTTTGCCAAGTTCGGTTGCATGGTTGTTCACTTTTGGGTTTAGGAAAATCATGCCACAATTCAACCCACATTGGAAGGTGAAGATGAATAAATTGAACCTTTCATCCCCATCTAACATTCCGATAGAATCCCTGATATTCATACCAGGAAGATGTCAAGCTGCTTGTAGTAACTCCCTACTACTATGCTGGATTTGAGCCAGAATCTGCATCGCTTCTGTCAAATTCTCACAACGATAGTTGGTTTTGAAGTAAAAGGGTTTCAGGCGCTCGTTAGTTATTTCAGCCGGTTCCCAAATGATCAGCTTTAAGGGTTTTTGGGGATTGTTCGTTGCACAAAGTGAGTGGAGTATCATCGTAGTACGCACCTCAATCGGTAGAATGCTCTGGGTTCGGAATCCAGATTAAGCCTCCCACAGCCAGATGGCTGACAGCTATCAGGAATTTCCCAGGGTCTTTACAAAACTACATTCACTCCGGTGTCTATCAGGACGTTTCATCAAATCTTTATAACCGCGGAGTAGAGAAAGCAGGGGGAGCGATTTCCTAATCAACAAAGGACGAATGACGTAGCTTGCTTCTTTTCGGGAAGCGAGTATGACGAATGACGAATCCCCAATCACCAATCCAAAATATTAAGTAAAGTAAATATATGGCAGCAAAATCGGAGTCGTAATTCTATGGTGTTATTTGGATTTGGCGGATTTGGCAAAAAGCTCAGCTTACCTAAACCCGAAGAGGCGTTACCGGGGCGGGAAGAGCCCATGGCTGTCCCAGCAAACCACTATGTCAACGGCAATCCTCTCAAACCCCCTTACCCCGATGGTATGGAAATGGCAATGTTTGGGATGGGCTGTTTCTGGGGGGCTGAACGCAAGTTTTGGCAACAAGAGGGAGTGTTGGTTACGGCTGTGGGTTACGCAGGCGGGATAACGCCTAATCCCACCTATCAAGAAGTCTGTACAGGGATGACAGGTCACAATGAAGTCGTGCGCGTCGTATTTGACCCCCAGGTGATTACTTATGAGCAATTGCTGAAAGTTTTCTGGGAGAGTCATAATCCCACCCAAGGGATGCGCCAAGGAAATGACACGGGAACTCAATATCGTTCGGGAGTTTATACCTATTCCGAAAGTCAAGGGAAACTCGCAGAAGCCTCACGAGAAGCCTATCAAAAAGCGCTGAGCAATGCGGGTTATGGAGAAATCACGACAGAAATCGTTGATGCTCCAGAGTTATACTATGCAGAAGGCTATCACCAGCAATACTTAGCCAAGAATCCCAATGGGTATTGTGGGCTAGGCGGAACTAACGTGACTTGTCCGACGCCAGTGGCACTGTAGGGATAATAGAAGGGTAGGGACACGACATTTCGTGTCCCTACTGATGGTTGTAGTGGTTCAACGAGCAAGCCAGCCTAAGATCATGTCCCTCTCTCACCGTTATCATTTCCTTTTCCCTTACACCTTATTTCTTACTGCAACTTTGTATAAAAATTGAATAGCAAGACTTCATCGGTCTTAAGTCGTATAATTGAAGCAATAGGATTAATTTTTATTAAGTCTTTAACTCAATCGTCCCGCCGTTTATCTTCATCAAAGTTAGGATTTATGCGGGGTTAAGTTAGAGTGATTTAGGTGGTTTTCTAGAGAATCATCACAGCTTAATTGTGATTTAAATCAATTGAGCCAGTGATTAAACATACAAAAAAATACTGGATTATTCATAACAATAGAAAATAAGTAAAAGGTGGGCTAGGTCAAAATGGGGAGCGCTCGTCGAACCAACGACCAAACAATGGCGATGTTCCAGGTCAGTGACAACTAGGGGCTAGACAAAACATTTCCCAGTCAAGACTCTAAGGATCAGACACTGAGGAACTAAACATCTGACCCAACCGACTCATAGCTCAAAATTTTCCAGCTAAGGCTGGATGTAAGGGTTGCATCTATCGTAGAGCATCAAACAAGTGCGATTATTCACATCGATATCAATATCGATCGCGATCGCGCCCGGTGAAAGCATCTATGATAAAAGGGTTTTAGTGCATGTCCGAACAACTCCGTCTGTTGCAATCTCTGATTCCGGCGATCACCAACGTTCCAGATTTTCACTCAGCACTGGATCTGGTGCTGCATCGCGTCTGTGAAGTGACCCATTGGGATTATGGTGAAGCATGGCTCCCGACTTCTGATTCTCGTCGTTTAACCTGTAGCCAAGCCTGGTATGGTGATACCTGTGATCTGCTACCATTGCGACGCACCAGAGAGATGCTAACATTTGCCCCCAATATCGGCTTACCTGGACGGGTGTGGACATCAAAACAGCCAGAGTGGATTGACCAAACCAAGACAGATGGGATTTATCCTGATGCCGAATTCACTCTTGTTAGCGCGACGGATCAGCCGCAAGAGTTTCAAGCTGGAGGCGCGATCCCCATTCTCCTCGATGATCGCTTACTCGCTGTCTTAACCTTTTTTACCCGCCACTCTCATCCCAGCGATCGCCAATGGATGGAATGGGTGGCTGCGATCGCGATGCAATTGGGGTTGGTGATGGAACGCCAACAATTAACGGAACAACTGCACCAGCAAGAGGAATTTAATCAAAATTTAGTTGAAACCCACGGTGGCTTTTTTGTCGCCATTGACCCCCAGGGAAAAACTCGGATGATGAATCCCAGATTACTGGAAACGTTGGGTTATACCCTGGATGAAGTGAGGGGAACAGATTTTGTGAGCAAGTTTCTTCGAGACGTTGACCGCAAACCCTTTGCCAAATTAATCAAAACCCGTGGGGAAAAATCAGAATTAAAATCGCCCACTGTACATCAAACCGGAGTCCTGACCAAAGAGGGTCAAGAACTTTGGGTAGAATGGCGTAGCCAACAGGTTTTTAAGAAAAGCGGTGAACTTGACTTCTTGTTTGCCATCGGACGGGATCAAAACGAACATTGTCTCACCCATCAAGAAACAGCCCGTTTAGCCTCGTTTCCCCTATTGACCCCCAATCCCATTGTCGAAATTGATTTAGTAGGGCGTGTGCGTTATCTCAACCCAGAAGCCATGCGCTTGTTGCCCGAATTATTAGATAGTGAAGCTGAACATCCATTTTTGGCAGAAATGCCCTCAATGATTCGGTTGATGCAGCAGCAAAGTTCCTTGAGACGCGAGATAAAAATTGGGGAAATTGTTTACGAACAAGTCCTGCACTACGTTCCCGAAATTGAGTGCATTCGCATTTATGCCTTAGATATTACCGATCGCAAACGAGCAGAAGAACTATTATTGTTTAATGCTTTTTATGATCGCCTCACCGGACTGGCGAACCGTGCCTTATTCATGGATCGCTTGCAGCAAGCCGGACGACGCGCCCAACCGGGTCAAGGGGAGAACGGGAATTCTCCATCTTATCGATTTGCCGTGGTGTTACTTAATCTCAATCGCTTCAAAGTCGTGAACGAAAGTTTGGGGAATCATTTAGGGGATCAAGTGCTGCAAGAGTTTGGACAGCGCATACAAAACTGCTTGCGTTCCACGGATACCGTTGCCCGTTTAGGTGGTGATGAGTTTGCTATCCTGCTAGAGGGGATTCAGGGGGTTTGTGATGCCATTCAAGTTGCAGATGCGATTGAGCAAACTTTGACATTACCCTTTAACCTGGAAGGGCGGGACGTGTTCATGACAACCAGCATTGGCATTGCCCTAAATACGAGTCGCGATCGCAGAATTTTATCGGCTGAAGACATACTCCGTAACGCTAATACCGCCATGCATCGCGCCCGTTCCCAAGGCAAACCGGGCTATGCCATCTTTGATAACCAGATGTTGAGTCCCACGGTTGATCGATTACAGATTGAAACCGACATGCGGCGTGCGATCGAACGGCAAGAATTTCAAGTTCATTATCAACCAATTGTATCCCTACTCACCCATCAAATTACCGGCTTTGAAGCATTATTACGTTGGCAACATCCGCAACGCGGGTTAGTATTTCCCGCCGAATTTATTCCCATCGCTGAAGAAACCGGATTAATTATTCCCATGGGGTGGTGGATACTGCGGGAAGCTTGTCGCCAACTCAGTGTTTGGCAGCAGCAATTTCAAAGTCCCCAACCCTTGACGATGAATGTTAATTTGTCCTGTAAACAGTTTATGCAACCGGATTTATTAGCGCAAATTGACCAAATCTTGGAGGAAACCAACATTGCCGTTGGCAGTTTAAAGTTGGAGATTACGGAAAGTGTGGTCATCGATAATCCGGAATTGGTCAAAGATTTACTTTTGGAATTGAAAAAACGGCAAATTCATCTGTGTATTGACGACTTTGGTACGGGTTATTCCTCCTTAAGTCGCCTGCATAATTTTCCGATTAGTACGTTGAAAATTGATCGCTCATTTATCAGTAGAATTGGTGCGTTAGGTGAAAACTCGGAAATTGTTCAAGCGATTATCACCCTCGCCAGAACCATGAGTATGGATGTCGTTGCTGAGGGAATTGAGTTATTAGAACAAGTTTCGCCTTTAGTGGCGTTGCAATGTCATTATGGTCAAGGATTTTTATTCTCAAAACCCGTAGACAGCGATTGCGCTAGAGAATTACTTCTAGGAAAATCGGTTCAGTTGGAGCGTCAGTTGAATCGCTCAGTGAGCGTTAGAAATGAAGTCAAAAGTTCTGTATCTGTAGAGGATGATCTAGGACAATAATTTTATCACTGTTTTCTGATATTAGCCGACATTATATATATGTCCGGAATTGTATTAGCTAACTGGGCGGTTGAAACCGCAGCTATACAAACAAAACCCGCCTGCGCGGGTTTCCACACCCCTAGCTTTTCTCTCTTTCCTTGTCCTTCAATCTTCAAAATCCTTTGGCACTCTAACTCATAGCGGTTTCTGTGGAAGTGCGATCGCGTGCAAGTAATGGCTAGAGTCTTAACCGGGCTTGGGTTATAGCTTGTATCCTGAAAGTGAAGCGATTTTGCTGTAAAAACTGACCGACTTGCTAATATTAGGTTTTCCGCTGGCAGGGATATGGGTAAAATAGGGTAAAGAGTGTGGATACAATAGGTTAGGCTGGAAAAGTACGATGAATATCGATTCTTTAAGGATTGAAAAGAATCCCTCAACTAAACACCGTTATGAGGTGCTGATTGAAAACCAAGTAGAAGGTGGAGTAAGCGCAACTGTGTTAGGTTGGCAAGACTGCCAAGCACGGGGTTCTACTAAGGCAGAAGCACTGGAGCAACTGCGTAAGTTATTAACAGCACGTTTGCAAAATACAGAAATTGTTTCTTTAGAGATTGACTTGCCTAAACCGGAGCATCCTTGGATGAAGTTTGCGGGAATGTTCAAAGATGATCCTGACTTTGAGGAGGTTTTAGCAGATATCGCCGCCTATCGACATAAGCTTGATCGGGAACAGGAGGACTATTACCGTCAACTTGATGCCGAGGAGGAGGTTCATTGATTCGGTATATTTTAGATACTGATCATGTCTCTCTTTTTCAGAGAGAACATCCGCTAGTGATGCAACAAGTCAATGCCACTGATCCGCAAACAATTGCGGTGACAATTATTACCCTTGAAGAGCAAGTTTATGGACGACTAAACCGAATTCGTAGGGCTACTTCAGCAGAATCACTGGTATCGGCTTATGCTAAATTACGCGATACATGGGATTTTTTTAGTAGGATTAATTTGCTCTATTTTACCCAAGAAGCTGGCGATTGCTATGCAGAATTAGTTCGTCAAAGGATACGTGTTGGTACACAGGATTTAAAAATTGCAGCGATCGCTCTTTCGGTGAAAGGGATAGTTGTTACGCGCAATCAACAAGATTTTTGTAAAGTGCCAGGTAAGCGAGTTGGCAGATTGGACGGTTGGGGAATTGGGGAGGTAGCGATCGCGTTTTGTAATGGCTAGAGTCTTAATCGGGTTTGGGTTAAGGCTTGTATCCTTGGTGTGAGGCGATCGCATTTAAAAAAACCTAGGGCGTCTGAGGACACGCCAAGGGTAAAATCGCAATCAGCCACTGTGGGTTTAAATTATTTATACTGACGGTAGAGCTATAGTACTCAGGTTAACCAGCGTGCCAGCTAAAGATATCTATCACGATAGTGTTAAAAATGCTTTGATTAAGGATCAATGGACAATTACCCATGATTCTCTTACCTTGAAAGTGGGTAAAAAGGATATGTTTGTAGACTTGGGGGCTGAGAAATTCCTGGCGGCTCAGAAGCAAGACCGAAAGATAGCGGTGGAAATTAAAAGCTTTATTGGTGCTTCGGAAATTGAAGATTTAAGGAATGCTTTAGGACAATACATTTTGTATGAAAATGCTCTGGAGTTGGTTGAGCCAGATAGAATTCTTTATCTAGCGATTCGTGAACTAATTTTTTATGATTTATTTGAGGAAGTTATCGGCAGGTATTTATTAGAGAAGCGATTGCTTAAAATTGTAGTTTTTGACCCGGACAGCGAAGTAATTGTAAAATGGATAGATTAGAGACTTACCGCCAGATTATTCGGACTGTGTTGAAGCGATATGTCAATATTGACTATGCCAATGTTGAGGTGGAGAATCAAGCAGTTTTTGACTCAGAAACAGACCAATACATTATTGTTTCTTATGGTTGGGGGAATAAGAGGCGTATTCATGGTTGTCTGATTCACGTCAATATTGTTGAGGGGAAGGTTTGGGTGCAACGGGATGGCACAGAAGATGGTATTGCGAATGAATTAGTAGAAGCAGGTATTCCGAAAGAAGAGATTGTGTTAGGATTTCACGAGCCTGGAGTGAGAAAGTATACGGGTTTTGCTGTGGCGTAGATGGTTGAATTGTAGTCGAGAAGGTTTTGGGTTGAAAACAGAGCGCTCGCCCTGGCGATGACTTCAAGGAAAGCGATCGCGTGCAAGTAATGGCTAGAGTCTTAATCGGGTTTGGGTTAAAGGTTGTATGCTTGAGGTGAGGCGATCGCATTTAGGGAAAAGAGCGATCGCACTCTCTGAAACTCATCAATCAAGTTGATTCTGATAGGCTTGCCAAAAATTCTTCGGGTAACATTACTGGAACAGGCGATGCCACATCCATCAGCTATATTGCGTGTAATGATAATCTGCAAACCTGCCGCCCGTGCAGCTTCACTTGTTACTGCATCTTCAAAATCTTTCACACAGCTTTGCAATGCGGATCGAATCACCTCATCGGTTACACTTGCCACTTGAATCCGTTCTAATAAAGTTGATAGTAGTTTCCTTGCCGCGTCACTGCCTATCTGACGACGCAAAATATAGAAAATGTTGGTTATGGCATGACCTGAAACATATCCCTCAACCCACTCTTGGGTTACTGAATTTAATGCTTGTGCGGAAGCCACAACAAAAGGTTGGCGTTGAGCAAGAACATCAAGTAAGATATCACTATCAAATAACACCCGTCTCACTGGTATTTTGTCTCCAGATAATCAATGTAGGACTCGTTGGCATCCTCTGGACTTAGCTGAATAACACCCAGTAAACGTTGAGTCCAAGGATCAAGCTCTGTCATGGGTACTGCACTGAAGCTTGGAGATATCGATGATAGAGTTTCTTGTTGAATTGAAGTCAACAAAGACTGAACTAAACGCCAGCGATCGCTGATGGGTAATTGCAAGGCTTGGTTTTGCAATTCTTGCCATGTCATTGATTCTCTCCTTCAAGAACTTTTCTCTTCTAATTATATAGATTAGAATTGTAGGGGCGCACCGACGTGCGCCCTTTTACCATACCGACGTGCGCCCTTTTACCATACCAATGTGCGCCCGACTTAACCGTAAAATCTATTCCACCATTTTAGCCGTGTCACGCCCGTCATTTGAGTTAAGGCTTGTATTTTTGGGGTGAGACGCTCGCACTCATGGAAAACCGCGATCGCTCTTTGTGGGAACGGGATAGTGGTTACGCGCAATCAACGGGATTTTGGTAGAGTGCTGGGTAAGCGAGTTGGCAGATTGGATGGTTGGGGAATTGGGGAGGTAGCGATCGCGTGGAAGTGATGGTTAGAGTCTTAACCGGGCTTGGGTTATGGCTTGTATCCTTGGGGTGAGGCGATCGCACTCCCTCACTCTCAATCTACAGGCGATCACCTACAATGCCAGAATAGTTAATCGAAGAAATTGGAGCATTCCAGCATGGCATCAGCAAAAATAGTAGACATGACTATTGATGACATCAAAGCCTTGATTACCGAAGTGGTGGATGAAAGGTTGCACAACTGGTGGCAACAATCAAGGGATACTCGCTCTATTGAAGAGGTTTTAGCGGCTATGGATCGTTTGAGATGGACACCACCTCAAAGATCTCCCAGCACGACTGAATTATTGCGGGAGGATCGAGTCCGCTAATGGCAATCTATGTAGTGGATGCTAGTGTAGTGATTCAGTACGCTATCACCCAAACTTATACGCCAGAAGCACGAGTCTTAGTCACTCGGATGTATACGGCAAGCGATCACAATTAGAGCATTTGTCATGCTGAGCTTCGTCCTGAGCGAAGCGAAGGAACGAAAGCGAAGCATCTGGTCAGATTCTGAGAGTGTGCTGTAGCTCCGTTGAGAATGACATATTGTTACCGTGGAAAGTCGATCAAGGGGATCAGTTGTCTGCTGGAATGTGTTAATGTTCTGTGGAAAGAGGTTCGGTTTCGGGGATTACCGAAAACACAGGCGGAACAGATTGTTGGTGAATTGCTGGCGTTATCATTCCGGATCATGCCAACTGTTCATCTTTTGCCTAGCGCTTTACAAATCGGTTTGAGCTATCAATTGGCTTTGTATAATTCGCTGTATATTGCATTGGCTCTTGATCTAAATTGTCCTCTGGTGACAGTAGATGATCGCCAAAGGAATGGTGCGATCGCCAGTGGTGTCATCGTTAAACCTATAACTGACTTCTCACCTGTATGATGAAATACACAGATGCGATCGCGTGGAAGTAATGGCTAGAGTCTTAATCGGGTTTGGGTTATGGCTTGTATCCTTGGGGTGAGGCGATCGCACATCACTATTGGGTTCCAGAGCTTGTGCAGCTAAACGCTCAACGTGTTACTTTGATGGATAGCCTAGAAAAACTAAGGAAATGTCTGCCAAAGACGTTTATCATAATACTGTGAAAGCTGCCTTGCAAAAAGATGGCTGGACAATTACTCACGACCCTTTAATCCTAGAATTTTCACGGGGTCGGCAATTAAGAATTGATCTAGGGGCAGAACAAATCATTGCTGCCCAAAAGGATAAGACACGCATTGCTGTGGAAGTTAAAAGTTTCCTAGCACCTTCTACTATTTCTGAATTTCATACGGCTTTAGGACAGTTTTTGAATTACCGTGTTGGACTGAAACTTAAGGAACCAGAGCGAAAGCTATTCTTAGCAGTTCCTCTGGAAATCTATCAGGATTTCTTTTCAGAAGAACTGACTCAACGCAGTGTGCAGGAGTACCAAGTTAGCTTGCTAGTTTTTGACCCTAAAGATGAGGTAATTGTACAATGGAGCGATTAGAAACCTATCGTCAACTGGTGCAACAAGTTTTAGCAGAACATAGCCACTTCCAGTCATCCTATGGTGAGGTTGAAACCTTTCCTGTGTTCGATACAGAACGCGACCATTATCAGGTGGTTAGTGTTGGCTGGGAGAATCGTCGTCGGGTTTATGGTTGCTTGATTCACGTAGATATTAAAGGGGACAAAATCTGGATTCAGCATGATGGGACAGAAACGGGTGTGGCGAATGAATTAGTTGAGCTGGGGGTGGCTAAACAGGATATTGTGCTGGGGTATCATGCTCCCTATGCACGTCAATACACGGAATTTGCTGTTAGCTGACAAGAGTAGCGATCGCACGTCCTCATCACCAAAGCTAATGGCGTAGCAGTTGACTTGACAACTATAGAGGAAAAGTGACATGGATGTGGTTATTCCCAAGGACATTGTTGCAGCTGCGAAGATGTCGGAAGCTCAACTGAAACTAGAAATTGCCATTATGCTCTATAAGCAGGAGAAAATGAGTAGTGGCAGAGCTTGTCAGTGGTTAGGGATGAATTTGATTGAGTTTCGCCGGGAACTGGGTCAGCGAGGACTGACAATCAACTATGATGTGGAGGATTTTGAATCTGACCTGAAAACGTTAAGGTCACTGGGCAGATTATGATTGTTGTCAGGTTCAATTCTATATCAAACAAATTTTCTCAAAGGATGAGGTGATCGCACGTCCTCACTCTCAATCTACAGGCGATCACTTACAATGCCAGAATAGTTAGTAGAAGAAATTGGAGAAGTCTAGCATGGCATCAGCAAAAATAGTAGATATGACGATTGATGACATCAAAGCCTTGATTACTGAAGTGGTGGATGAAAGGTTGCACAACTGGTGGCAACAATCAAGGGATACTCGCTCTATTGAAGAGGTTTTAGCGGCTATGGATCGTTTGAGATGGACACCACCTCAAAGATCTCCCAGCACGACTGAATTATTGCACGAGGATCGAGTCCGCTAATGGCAATCTATGGAGTGGATGCTAGTGTAGTGGTTCAGTACGCTATCACCCAAACTTATACGCCAGAAGCACGAGTCTTAGTCACTCGGATGTATCAAGGAGATCAGTTGTGTATCCCAGAATTTTGTCTGCTGGAGTGTGTTAATGTTCTGTGGAAAGAGGTTCGGTTTCGGGGATTGCCGAAAACACAGGCTGAACAGATTGTTGGTGAATTGCTGGCGTTATCATTCCGGATCATGCCAACTGTTCATCTTTTGCCTAGCGCTTTACAAATCGGTTTGAGCTATCAATTGGCTTTGTATGATTCGCTGTATATTGCATTGGCTCTTGATCTAAATTGTCCTCTGGTGACAGTAGATGATCGCAAAAGGAATGGTGCGATCGCCAGTGGTGTCATCGTTAAACTTATAACTGACTTCTCACCTGTATGATGAAATACACAGATGCGATCTCGTGGAAGTAATGGCTAGAGTCTTAATCGGGTTTGGGTTATGGCTTGTATCCTTGGGGTGAGGCGATCGCATTTAGGGAAAAGAGCGATCGCACTCTTTCATCCTCAGCGCTAATCTGGGCATGACACCGCTAAAATGGTGGAATAGATTGAGTTCGTAGTAGGGGATGCGAGCCTCTAATTAATTTATAGGTTTTCTGGGTGTGGTTTTTTGGGCGCACGTCATCTGGACACACGGGGCGTGCACCCCTACAATAGGTGACGCTTGTGTGTAAGTCTTAGGGAGGACTAAATAATGTACGACAATTACACAAAAATTGCTATACTACTTCTAGTAATCGGAATAAAAATTAACTTCTTGACTGACAAACCTATTCAAACTGAACAAATTATATTTTCTGATCTTCAGTTTATTAATACCCAAACACCGACTATCTATATTGCCAATAACTACGTAAATACTGGAGGATATATAATGAATCGAGCGATACAGCTACAACAAGTTTTTATTCCTGGTGGTATTGCAGATACCACAGGAAAATTTGGGTGTATCCAGAATGAAGAAGGTGGAACTGATTGTATCGATCTAACAAATGGTCATTTAATTAGCCGCATAAACCGCATTAGCAAGCCTTTGTTGATTCGAGACCAAAAGCTGATTATTTGGTCTCCCAATTTAGAAAATCATAATGTTTTACATCTATTTACAGCTTTGATTCAAAAGGGTCAAGAAAGCTTGCGACCCATGCAGTCAGTAAGCTTGCCTGAATGGTGTGATGCGACCAGCACTGACTCTTTGGATTTTCAGTTGCAGGCATCGGCTGAAGACAATCAGTTGGTAATTCAATGGCAAGCTCGTTCTCGCTATAAAGGTGGCGCACCGCCACCGCAGTATATTATTGAGCAGCTAAGTAAAGATGCGGCTGGTACTGTGAGGATTGATATTAACACAGGCAAAATCATTAGCAGAAACTTTCAGGAGATTACACCAGAAAAAAATATTTTGCAGGATGATTTTGAGCTTTTTGCGCGTACTATACCTTACAAGCAAGGTTTTGAATGGTACAACAAACCCTGGACAGTTGGCGAACACGAGTTTGTGTTGTTGTCAGAGAATGCCAAAGGTCAACCAGGTATTTATCTGTTAAAGCGAGATGCAATTAATCGTCGAGAGCAAAATATCACAAAGCTATTAGAGAAATCAGCGATAAGCTCGGAAATAGAATTAAATTTAACTCCAGATGGGCGCTATCTTTTTGCTGTTTTGGCAGATTCAGATTCAGCAGAGAAGAGCCAGAGTAGCTGGTATATTTTTTCTGTGACATCTGGAGAACGTGTATCTGTGATTTCTTATGAACCTGGTACAGAGTATATCAGCGTGATTGACGGAAAGATTTTCTACTTAGTCGAGCAATTCACGCCACAAGGGGAGCAAACTCATTGGTGTAAAATACTTAAAAGTCGAGATCTAAGAACAGGAAAAATTGTCTGGTTTCGCACGCTTATTGATCGCTATGAGAAGAGCGATTATTTTTCTCCACCGCCACTGCCATTGTAAATTTATGTAGTGGTTGGGAGAAAGTCTTTTAATCTGAACTCCCCCCCTGCAAACTCTTAAAATTTTTAGCTAGAGCAACTTGGTAAATGCCAAACTAGCTACTTTAGGAAGAATAGATGCTCAAACGGCGGGTTAGTTTAAATGGACGATGGGATTTTTCGGAATATCCTTCGGCAGTAACGTAAAGGATATGTGATCCAGGAATGTTAGTAGAAGCAGTGGCAACTGAATATTGGTCACTGTCTTTAGAAGAAGTTTCAAAGGTTAATGGCTGAACTGCATAAGGAATTATTCTTTCTTGAGGCCCAATTTGCATTTGCAGTGCCATTAATTTAGCACTATCGCTCATTGCCAAACCTTCGACTTCATCTTGTATCTCAGCAAGACGTTCTTCATGGGTGCTTAATGCTTCTTCCTGGCTGATTAAAGGTGACTCCTTGGTCATCCTGATAGTCACATTCTTTACTGGTTCATCGCCATCAAGTACCCGAACTCGACATTCAATATCATCATTTTTTTGAATAATAGATGCCAAAACTTGAGCATCTAGAGAAATATCCAGATTTGGATCGAAAATTCCCATCGTGCAATTCAGTTGCTGTTCGCCTGCATACCATATAGCAGAATGATATTCGCCTGGTTGGGGATTGGGAACTTTAAAGACTACAAAGCCTTTACCACTCCGGTATGCCGGTACATTGACTCGCTGGTTATTTGGATCGACTACCGTAACATTAACTTGGTTTTTAGCTGGGGTGGGATTAGGGGTATATTCAATATCCCGGTTGTGCCAGTTTATGCTAAAAATTGCTTCGCTAGCATTGGGTGCAAATACTGCGCTGCTCTGAGAAAATCTATACTTAAGTATTTGATGTTGTTCGTTAGCTATTGTTGCTGCTACTTGAGTGTTATTTACAATCTCATGGTAAATAGCTGCTAGGTCGAAAGGCGTTGGGCTTAAGTGGAAAGTACCGCCAGTTTTGTTTGCTATGGTTTGCAAGACATTAATTTGACCATGATCTCCAAGTGCAATGGTATGAATTGGGAGGTCTGGCGGTAAATTCTGAGTAGGATCTGAGCCTTGGTTCCAATCTCCATCTGATAACAAGATTAGTGCTTTCGGCCATTCCTTATTGGAAATTAAGCTTAAGCCTTTGTTAATGCCATCGCTTATATTGGTCATGTTCTGAGAACTAAGAGACTCAATCTTATTTACTGCTGCATCTTGAACTTGCAGCGAATCAATTTTGACATTACTAGAGCCATCTGTAGGATATAAGTAATTGGCATTATCGCTAAAGTTAATAAGACCAACTGAATCGCCAGTTTTCATAATATATATGAAGGTGGCAGCATCAGTCTTAGCGAAATCTAAATAGGCAATTCCTTGTTGCCAGGCGTTCATACCCATACTGCCTGAAGTGTCGATGATTAGACTGACATTTACATTTTTAGAAGGCATAATTTACTCCCTATTTTTTGGGGAAAGTTATTGATGTGATATGGCACTTATGGTGCTATGTTACGGGATAAACAGCAGTCGGTGAAACTAGTGCAATTCGGTTATCAGTAAATTCCCATTTGAGCCGATTTGCAGGATTACCATCGCTGATATCAAAGGCATAAGTTCGTTGGTTGAGCGCATTCACATATAAAGTAGAACTTCCCTCCACTACTATTGCAGGTTGAGCTGCGCCCATAGGCAGTTTAGTAAACCATTTTTCTTCGATTAGCCAATTATTGTTTGATTGTTTGACTTCATAAGCGTAGAGGACACCGCTAATAGCATTACCAATTGCATAGAGAATGTTACCCTGAGCTACCATGCTATAAATCTGCTTTCCTGGCTGAGTTACTTTGATGACTTTTTCACCAGTACGAAAATTCAGTCCTATTATATTGCCGTAAGTATCGCCGATAAATACATTGCCTAAAATCCAGACGGGTTTAGTGGTAATTTTATTACCATTCTCGAATTTCCATTTCTCTTCCCCACTTCGAGGATGTAAAGCATAAAGAATGCCATCTTCTCCTGGCACAAAAACTGTATTAGCAGCTAGCATGAGCGAACAATTGGAGAAAATTGGTTGATGCCAAACTAGAGTACGAGTGCGAAGATTAACAGCATAAACTCCCATTTCACTAGCGATGTAGCACCATTCATTCATGACCAAGTTACAAAATATTTTATTTTCAGCTTTATCGGGTAGATTGAGAACATTAATATTCCACAATGGGCTACCGTTGCTGAGGTCAAAGGCGTAGAGGTATCCTGTCGAGGTAGTTGCACACAAAAATTTTTGAGCCAGTTGGGGGATATTAACTATTTCTGGCATAGCATCTACAGTCCCCCTACTAATATATTGCTCCCAGTTCTCGTCCAAACTTCTGGAGTGGATACTGTAAATCTTACTACCAGCACCGAAATAAGCTGTTTCATTGTCAACATTAATCGTAGCCGTTACTGCGCTTTCTATGGCAATTTCAGTTTCTTTATTTCCCGATTGGGCTTCAAGAGAGCATATCTTACCATCAAGATCGCCAACTAATATATAGTCTGCTTGTTTGTAAATAGTTAGATCGATCTGGAACATACCGCGCCCGTGCGTGGCACAGCACAGAGTATTGTCTAGCCAAAATAGCTGGTAGACAGCACAGTTAGTGGGTCCTTGATTAGTAGGCGACCAAGTTTTGCCTGCATCTTCGCTGGCAAATATCCCTACTTCAGTAGCTATGTATACATATTTAGAATCTTGTGGGTGGATAGTTATCCAATATATCGGTGCTGCTGGCAAAGATGAGCCAATATCGCTCCAATTTTCGCCCCCATCAATCGATTTCCACACATTATTTTTTTCATAGCCGCCAAAAGTGGTATAAATTATATTTGAATTGCCGCTATCTATAGCTATGCACGTACATGAACGATTGGCTCCAATAGGTGTGATGCCTTGATTGTCTATTCGCTTCCAATTTGGTAGGTTTGCAGTGCCATTATCAGTTTGATAAATTTCACCATTTGTATGCCCTACAAAGATCAGATCCGAATTTGCCGGTGCTACTGCAATAGCACTAATGCAATTGTTAGATGGGATTGCAGCTTTGATAGCCCTCCATTGCGGGCCAGTGTTATTGGTGTTTGGCGTTTTGGCATCATTAGTACGCCATAGAGATAAACCACCTGCTAGCAGACAATTAGAATTATTGGGATCTAGAATAAACGGTGCAATGAACAAAGCCGTTCCATTTTTTGCATCTTCAATTGTGTAAGGTGCAGGTTTCCAGTCCCTTTTAGACCTATTCCAAAACTGACCGCAAATATATTCTGATTCTGCTTTACTAGTAGCACCGTTTGTATTGCGAAACACGCTTAGCCTAACATACTCGCCATAAAAGGTCTGTAGATCTGAAGGATCGGCTGCAACTATGCCACCATCACCGCCATAAATGCTCTTCCATTGATTTGTACCGGAGCTTGTGGTGTAGGATAGGGTACCGTTATCCTGAGCGCCACCAATAATTGTCTTTGTTTTGGAATTGCCAGCACCACTATAAAATTGAGTTACACCAAACTTATTGTTCAGCTTTATCCAACCATTTGTCTCGGTAACTGTATAAATATCATCGGTTTTGCATACTCCACCATCATTACCAAAATAAACAATCTTATTGCTAGTTCCGTTATAGCCAGGATGGGCAGTGATAATATGGTGATCTGCATGAGCTGATTTATCGCTATCCCACTGGCTAATTTTAACTAGAGTATTGCCACCATCGGTACTCTTCCACAAATCGATGCCGCCTACTACTACAAAGTTAGAATTATTTGGATCTCCTGCCCAAATAATATTGTTATACCAACCTTGCTGCCCCATAAAATTAGTAGTTGATGTCTTCTTTTTATAACTCTCGCCGCCATCTGTAGATTGCCAAAGTTGAGAGGAATTATTTGACATTTGTACTGAGGCGTAGACAATGGAGCTATCCTTTTTTGCATAAGTTACATCAATCCGTGCGATACTATTAGACGGCATAATTGCCTTCTTCCACGTTTGTCCTCCGTCGGTGCTATAGTAAGATCCTGCGCCTTGGTTACCACCAGCGATCGCTTTACTGCTATCAGTGGGATCGAAAACTACCCGACCAATAGGTATATTTTTGAGCGAATGCTCCCATTTTTCTCCACCATCAGTTGAACGGAAAATCCCTGTGTTAGTAGCAGCCAAAATAGTTTTCCCGTCATGGCTAATGTCGAGCCGATTAACATAATAAAAATTTTGATTATTTTTTGTAGATTCTAACTGCTGCCAATTCCAACCATCAGTTGTTTTAAAGATACCGTCACCTCGGATCGCATCTGAATTACCAAAACCCTCACCTGTTCCAGCGTAGAGGACTTTATTGTTCGTAGGATTCATAACCAAGCTACAAACAGCGAGGTTAAGCATGAGGTCATCTGCCGGATCCCAACTTTGTCCTCCATCATTCGTGCGCCAAACTCCGCCTCCAATGCTACCTACCCAAATGAGCTGGGGATCTTGTGGATCGATAACAATTGAACGCACCCGACCGCCAATATTACCAGGTCCTAAATAAGTCCAGCCAGTATTATCTGGATTCAGTCCTGGTCCTGGTGCTATAGCAGCCACGTCCCAAGGTAGTTGCGTTTGACCTACAGGCATACCCGCTACTTGTCCTTGCTCTGGTTGCAAAGTCTGCATTTCCTGCAATTGGCGGTATGCTTCAGCAAAGGCGTTAGGTGGAATTTCACCGCTATCATTCCGCAATAACAGTTCTCGATAAGCTAATCTGGCTCTTGGGCGATCGGGATACTCTAGCTTCAGCATCAAGCGCATGAACTGATCTTCGCTCATTTGGCTTAATTCAGCATCATTTAGAGCGAAATTTTCTCGTAATTGAGATAAGGTATTGCTGGAAAATTCAGTAATATCAACCATTTTAATTACCTCCGATAATTGGTTGTACTTTTCTACAATAACTCCCCCAAACCCCCTGAACTTGCCCGCCAATACCTCCCATTGAACAAATCTATTCTTCAGATAAAAATCAGAAATCCTGTAAAAACAGGCTTTTCCCAACAAGTTCAGGTCAGTTCAGGTATAATCAGCTCACAAGTGTGGGAATATGGGTGGTGAAAAATGAATAGTGAACAAGCCCTAGAAGTCGTCAACGCAACGATTCGTGTCTTCACAGGCAGAGGACTCAGTGAAGTGGAGACCGCCATCCTCCTGGGTTCACTGCAAAACCAAACCTACGAACAGATAGCCGAATCCTCTGGCTATGCCATCAGCTACCTCAAGCGCGATGTGGGTCCCAAACTCTGGAAACGTCTCGGACAAGCCTGGGGAGAACCTGTCAGTAAAACTAACTTTCAAGCCGCACTCAAGCGGCAAATCGCTACTTCACCCAGCCCCCCCTTCCCCACAACTTCCCCACCCCCGCTACCCCTCAAGCCGCCCCGCGCCGACTGGGATGACGCCATGGATGTCACCCAGTTCTACGGACGCACCACAGAACTTGCCACCCTGCGACAATGGCTAACCCAAGACCGTTGCCGTCTTGTGACAGTATTAGGTATGGGGGGAATCGGCAAAACCGCTTTAGCCATCAAACTGGCACAACAGGTTCAGTTTAAATTTGATTGCATCATCTGGCGCAGTCTGCGAAACGCCCCACCCTTAAACTCCCTACTGCGAGAACTGATACAATTTCTCTCCTGCCAACAAGACACCCAGGACAAACCGCCCACACCAGTTGCTTAATCCTCACCAGCCGAGAAAAACCTCCAGAAATCGCTGCCCTGGAAGGGGTAAAATTACCAGTACGCACCTATCGACTCCCCGGCTTACAGTCAGAAGCCCAGGAATTATTAACCGCCAAAGGACTGTTAGGCACAGACACCGACAAGGAACAACTCATCCAACACTATAACGGTAATCCTCTGGCATTGAACATCGTTGCCACCTCAATTCAAGACCTATTTGAAAGCAAAATTGACAACTTTTTACAACAGGATACCCTAATATTCAACGGCATCCGCCGCCTCCTCAACCAACAGTTTGAACGCCTCTCCCCCTTAGAAACAACCATCATGTATTGGTTGGCGATTAACCGGGAATGGACATCAATTACTGAATTAGCTGCCGATATCCTCCCCCCAGTCTCAAAAGCGGAACTCTGGGAAGCCCTAGAAACCTTAAATGGACGCTCACTCGTCGAAAAACACGCTGAGACTTACACCCAGCAACCCGTAGTCATGGAGTATATTACTGAACGCTTAATTAATCGCATCAGCCAAGAACTCCTCACCAAAACTCTGTCTCTGTTTATCACCCACGCCCTAATCAAAACCACCGTTAAAGACTATATCCGAGACAGTCAAATCCGACTCATCCTCCGCCCCATCGCCAACCAATTCCAGACCCGCTTCCGGTCAACCTTAGCCCAACAACAGCAAATCCAGGACATCCTAGAAGTCCTGCGGGGGTGAATGTCTCAAAACCTTGGTGGGCCATTCTAATGTCGTCTCCTCCGTGGCGTGGAGTCCTGATGGACGCATCTTGGCGTCGGGGAGTTATGACCAAACGATAAAACTGTGGGATATCCACACGGGTGAATGCCTGAAAACCTTACGAGGGCATCGCAATATCATCTGGTCAGTCGCCTGGAGTCCCGATGGACGCACCCTGGCATCTTGTAGTTCTGACCAAACCATAAAACTATGGGATATTCATACCGGTGAATGCCTGAAAACCTTGTCTGGGCATTACCATATCATCTGGTCAGTGGCATGGAGTACCGACGGACGCACCCTAGCGTCTGGCAGTTCTGACCAAACGATAAAACTATGGGATATCCATAGGGGAGAATGCCGGAAAACCTTATCCGGACATACCAATTCCATTTCCTCAGTGGCATGGAATCGGGAGGGATGCCTCCTAGCTACAGGGTCTCATGACCAAACAATAAAACTATGGGACACCCACACTGGTGAATGTCTGAAAACCTTGCTGGGTCATAGCAATTGGGTTGGGTTCGTCGCCTGGATTGCCGATGGTCAAACCTTGGCGAGTGGCAGTTCCGATGAAACAATTAAGGTTTGGGATGTGAATACAGGAGAGTGTCAGAAAACCCTCAAATCTCAACCCCCTTATCAAGGAATGAATATTACTCAGATTAAAGGTTTAACCGATGCCCAGAAAGTTACACTCAAGCGGCTAGGGGCTGTGGAGGGGTAGGGAGCAGGGGAAGCAGAGGAAGCAGGGGAAGCAGAGGAAGCAGGGGAAGCAGAGGAAGCAGGGGAAGCAGAGGGAGCAGGGGAAGCAGAGGAAGCAGGGGAAGCAATGATACATTTTCCCTGATAGCGGTGCATTTAAAGTTTAATGTCAATAATGGCGAAATTTTTGCCGTAGTGCGAGCATCTTGCTCGCTACCCATTCCCAATTTACAGCACTTTTCACGTTTATGGAATACAAAGTATCCGCTTGCCTTTCAGCTCAATCATGTTCTGTAGTCTACTAATACCAAATCCGCCTTTATTACCCCCTTTTGCCACGGCGATTGAAATCGCTGCTACACAAACAAAGTCCGCCTGCGCGGACTGGTTTATAACGGGGGTAGCTAACCCGGATTTGGTAGAAATTGAAAACCGCTGTAAATGCATGAAAGCTTATTGTTATATGATGTCCGGACCCATCACCCATAATAAAAACTTCTCCCCATTTCCCCCTCACCCCATCTCTCCCTCACCCCATCTCTCCCTCACCCTAATTATGGGTATTCAACCGGACATGATATGATAGGGTCGTTTCAGTCCTTAAATCTGTCCCAACTTCAAATAATCCTAACCTTTAGGGTGATAGGTCTATCAACTATTCTGCACCATCCAAACCAAAAATCCCAAAATTTGCTCAACTGGCGGTAGTGGATAATCTGTCAAATCGATGACAACAGACTGCCCTTCCAGTTTGAGAAACCGCCACACTGTACCACTCGTCACGGTTCCGTAAATCGTCGATATCGGCTGCTGCTTCTGTTGATTGAAGCGTTGAGCTGCCACCATCTCTGCTAAACATTGCCCTAGGGCAGGTTTCAGGTCTTCTTTCTTCGCTTCCACCAAAACTATCACCGGAGCTTTAATAAATAATTGTTCGGGAGAGCGACTAATTAAAAAATCAACATAGCCCGTCAAGTCAACATCTGGCTGCACGGGGAACTCTTCCCCAGAAAAAACACTAATTTGTCCCTTGAGTTGTCGTTTTACTTCTAATAAGACTGGATTAATAATCCCTTCCGAACGCGCCTTTTCACTGCTCACGGCGATTGCCCAAGGAATTGTTTCTTTTAGCGTATCTTGGAGTAAGGGGGTTGGCTGAACTAGGGGAACGTCTGGTAGAAAGCGCTCTCCTTCAATGATTGTGAGTTGAAACTCTTCTACAACTTTACTCAGCGTAAATTTACTGTAGGGCATACTAATTATTCTAAATGTTGAAGAACGTATTTTCTAGGATTAGGCGTCTAATAGTGCGAAAATGATTGGGTAAACTGATAATACTGGATGTTGTTGGTAAAGTCGAAAAACCTAACCCCCCAGCCCCCTACCAGAATAGATCCCCCTCTTCCCTTTTAGATCATCATTCCGTCCCCCTACCCTTGCTCTCGGAGGCATCGGGAGGGGTCAGATCTTTCAGTTGAATGGCACTGACAAGGCTGGTGGGCAGTGCCAACCTACGGTATATAAAGGGTTTCGGCGATCCAAAAATGCTTATTAAAAAAAACAACTATGAAACATCTTGAAGGTAAAATCACAGTAGTTACAGGGGCAACGCGGGGTCTAGGTAAGGGAATTGCGATCGCGCTTGGTGAAGCTGGGGCGACGGTCTATATCACAGGGCGCACCCTGGAGCGTTCGACCTCTGACAATGGTGTCGGGAGTCTCCAGGAGACCCAATCAGCCGTTGAGGAAGCGGGTGGCGTATGCATTCCCATCCAAGTGGATCACAGTGACGATGAACAAGTGTGTTTGCTGTTTGAGCGTATCCAGGATGAACAGGGACAACTTGACCTGCTGGTTAATAATGCTTACGCTGGCGTACAAGCCTTAACAGATGCTTCGGGAAAGCCGTTCTGGGAGAGTGAACCGAGTTTATGGGATGCTTGCAATAATGTCGGGCTGCGTAGCCACTATGTCGCCAGTATTTTTGCCGCCCGGATGATGACCCCACATCAGCAAGGACTGATCTGTACTATCTCGTCTTGGGGTAGTCTATCCTATATTTTTGCGCTTTTTGTATTCCCACAGCATAAAACCCTCTTTTCGTACTGGAGAGAGGGTTTTATGGATTTCAGTGAAATAAAATGAGAAGTCTGGCATCGAGCTATTTTTCCAGGGGGCTACCCCCAAAGTATCTTCGCCGCAGCAACGTTTCACAGCCGAGTTCGAGATGGGTTCGGAGTGGTGCCATTGCGCCAGAGACACCAGACAAGCTTGTGGTTCTGATTCGTTGAGTGAAGAACCCTCAAGACTGCACAGCGAGAGAATATAGAAGGTCAAGCCCTCGGTCGGTTAGTACGTCTCGGCTGC
>NZ_JAVKEW010000067.1:0-4738 GCF_040226375.1 Coleofasciculus sp. G2-EDA-02
CTTAACTAAACCCGCCCTTGTTCGGGAAGATGGGGTTGTAGGGGCGGGTTTTACAGATAACGTTTTGGAGAAAACTGATAACTTAACTAAACCCGCCCTTGTTCGGGAAGATGGGGTTGTAGGGGCGGGTTTTACAGATAACGTTTTGGAGAAAACTGATAACTTAACTAAACCCGCCCTTGTTCGGGAAGATGGGGTTGTAGGGGCGGGTTTTACGGATAACGTTTTGGAGAAAACTGATAACTTAACTAAACCCGCCCTTATTCGGGAAGATGGGGGCGGGTTTAGTAACATTAGGGTGACAACAAATGATCATAGTGAAAAGAGCCCCTACAAACTCAAACCGGGTTGGACAGAGGATGGATACAATGTTTTAGGTTGGGGTGTGGTTAAATCGGCTCCAACTGTCCAGGTTTTACTGCATCGTTACTACACTGACCAACTTAATCGACAAGAGTTTAGCCGACTGCATAACCAATTGCTCCAGAAGGTCAACAGTTTTTTAGTGCGATCGCGCTCCAAGGCGTTAGGCTTTGAACAACGGTTGCAGCAATCGGAACAGGCGGATGAGTATCGTCAACAAGCTGACTTATTGATGGCGTATCTGCAAGATTGGCAACCGGGAATGAACCAGATGACGGTTCTGGACTTTGAAACTAATCAGCCATTGACGATTTCCTTAGATCCCGAAAAAAATGCGGTTCAAAATGCTCAAGCTCTCTATAAACGTCATCAAAAGCTGAAACGGGCGCGTCTGGCGGTTGTGCCTTTACTACAAGAGGTACAAGGGGAAGTTGAGTATTTGGAACAGGTTGAGGCGTCTTTAGTTCAGATTGATCGCTACACCACGCCGGAAGATTTGCAGGCGTTACAGGAAATCCGCGAGGAGTTGATGGGACAAGGCTATTTGGATGTTCGAGATCAGCGTAATCGGGATGTGACTGAAGTCTCGGAACCATACCGATATCGCACGCCGAGTGGGTTTGAATTGTTAATTGGTCGTAACAATCGCCAAAATGACCAGCTCACGTTTCGCAAGGCTGGGGATTATGACCTGTGGTTTCATACCCAAGAGATTGCTGGGAGTCATGTTTTATTACGCTTAGATCCGGGGGCTGTTGCGGATGAGGCGGATCTTCAGTTTGCGGCTGACTTAGCTGCCCATTATAGTCGAGGTCGTCAGAGTGATGTGGTGCCCGTGGTGTATACTGAGCCGAAGCATGTCTATAAGCCCAAGGGCGCTAAACCAGGGATGGCGATTTACAAGCGAGAACGGATATTGTGGGGGCGTCCTCAACAGGCTGAACACTATCGGACGGTAGATATTTCTGGATAAAAATGTAAAGTTTGATAAAAAACGTATTCTCTGTTACGATAAAAGCATGAAGAAATCTTAAGCTGCACGCTTGGGAACGGGCAGCATATTTCCTCCGAGAACGACAACGACATCCGTAGCACAAGAAAGACCATCTGTCAAGTTGATGGTCTTTTTCAGTTGTTTTTCGTCCTTCGTCAACCTTTAACGAGAGTGCCATTTGATCAAGACATACCGTAGGGTAGGCAATGCCCACCAGCCTTAATTCAGAGCCATTCTAATTAAGGTAATGAGAGTGCCATTTGGTAAAGGTGGCGTCGCGGCAGATTGGTGAGGTGAGATAATTGACGGGCGGCTTGCGATCGCGAAAGTCCTTGGTTAATCAGTTGGCTGAGTTCGGCTTTGAGGGCGGCTTCCGAGAGGACGGGGGATTCAGGGGGTGCGCCAGCGAGGATGAGGGTAAACTCGCCTTTAGGTTCGTGGTCGGTGTAGTATGCGATCGCGTCTTCAATCGTGCCTCGCCAGAATTGTTCGTGTAACTTGGTTAATTCCCGCGCTAGGACGATTTGACGGGAAGGACTAAAGATAGTGGCGAAATCTTCCAGGGTTTGCTGGAGGCGGTAGGGCGATTCGTAAAAAATTAAGGTTCTCGATTCAGCCGCTAACAACTCTAACCGTTGTTGGCGTTCTTGACCACTGGCGGGTAAAAAGCCTTCAAACACAAATCGGTCTGTGGGGAGTCCAGAAGCGCTGAGGGCGGTAATTCCCGCCGTAGCACCGGGGATGGGAATCACTGGAATTCCGGCTTCTATAGCAGCATGGACGAGTTCATAACCGGGGTCAGATATACTGGGCATTCCCGCATCCGTAACCAGGGCGATCGTTTTTCCCGCCGTTAACTGATTCAGCAATTCGGGTAGGCGCTGCTGGCGATTGTGCTGGTGGTAACTGATTTGGTTCGTTTTAATTTGAAAATGCTGCAACAGTTTTCCCGTGTGGCGGGTATCTTCGGCGGCGATAGTATCGACTGTTTGTAAGATGCGTACCGCCCGAAAGGTCATATCTTCTAGGTTGCCAATTGGCGTCCCCACAACATAAAGTGTCCCCATTGGTCTAATTTGATACCTGCTGACTATGTTACTCTAGCTTTTTTTGGGCTAGAATCGACAAAGACATTTTGAGTCGAAGTTACTAGAGGTGGGTAATCATGGCTCCGATATACTGGCGAAGTATTTCATGGAGTAGCGTAGCGGCGGTTTTGGTTCTAGGGAAAGATTAGACAGACGGCTAATTTATTTTTTCAGAACCTTATTTGGAGATTATGGGAAATTCAGTCAAACCAATCCAAAAAATTCTTTTTGGCAGTCCCGGTACGGGTAAAAGTTATCAGGTGCGCGAGATTGCCAAGCATCAACTAGGTATAAAACTTGATGAAGATACCAAAAGTCTAGAGAATACGGTTAAAACTGTATTTCATCCTGAATATACTTATTCTGATTTTGTGGGCAAGTTATTGCCGTACACGTATGGCAATTCTGTAGTTTACAAGTATTACCCCGGACATTTCCTACAGGCTTTGGGTAAAGCCTATCGAGGGTTAATTGAAAAGCCAGACAAAAACTATTTATTAGTAATTGATGAATTAAATAGAGGAAATGCTGCTGCTATTTTTGGAGCAATATTTCAGTTATTAGATAGAGAAGATGATGGCTGGTCAACTTATGATGTAGATATATCTGAGTTGGAACTGGTAGGTTTGTTTAATGCCATGGACTGTTTTACCAGAATATATCTTGCACTTAGATACCAGATTTCTCTCTAATAATGTAGTGTCATTAGCTAATAGTAATACCAAGATAGTGGATCTAGCTAATGCCTTTAGTATTAATGGTAGGCGATTAGTACCAGATGCGGTTATATTTTCTACTGGTTTCAACGAATTTAGGCAGAGAGAAAAAAATACTATTTTATTGAAAAAACAAACTTATAATGGGACTACATGGAATGACTATGGCTATACAACTAAATTCGAGTCACCTGATTTTTCTAAAGTTTACTTGAAAATAGCCTATAAAGGTCAGCCTTACTATAAACATACTTTTGAAGAGTTAGAAAAAGTTTATAACACTCAAAACGATCAACTCATTATTAATTTTCAATTGCCTAGCAATTTTTATTCTTTTTGGGAAATAGATCTTAAACGGTTAAATTTTAAGTCGCTAGATATGATATTTAGGCTAAATCACGTTTTTTACGTAGCTTTAAACTGAAGTTCCCCCAGCAAAAAAAATGAAACTGCCTCACTGTGAGGCTTTGCGCGATTTTTTAGCCGCCCTACATGGGTACAATCGCTGAAACCTTGGTGTAGCGTGGGTTTCAACCGATCTCTATGTCTATTGCAAAAATAGCGCGATCGCGCTATTTTTGCAAGTGCTACATGGGTACGATTTTTGAGGAGCTTGAGCGTTCAAACCATTACGGTATAAGGCTTGACGCTGGGTGCAGTACATCTGTATGGGGGGAACTTCAGTTTAAATAAAGCCATCTTTACTCCCGATCAATTTGATAATTTTTTGTTTGATGAGTTTGGTTTTAATGAAAACAATGTCTTTAATGACTCCTTGTTTAGGCGTGGAACAAACCATTTAACAGCCCAAGAATTAATTGATGAATTTACAAATTTTTGCCGCACAGTATGATCTTTGAAAGTGATTGATATAAAATACTTATCCCTAGCATACTATCACGATATTAAGAATCGCCGTTATCTTAAAGAAAAAAGTATCAGAAAACAATTTGTCTATGAATATCTATTGCAGCAATTTCTTGGTGGCAAGGATAGTTTTAAGGATTTAGAGATTAAGAGTAATTTCTGGATACCTTCCTATCAAAATGATTCTGGGATATTCAAGGAAGTTGAGCCAGAGTACCTAGATGGATATATTAGTTTAGAAAATATTAATTTTGCCGCTCTTGTTAATAGCTACTTAGATTAGCCGAAATGTCATCAACAAAAGCACAGGTGCAACAGGCAATCTGTTTGTGTTTCGTCGTCGCGATCGCGTCTTCAATGGTGCCTCGCCAGAATTAATCGATTAGAAAACCCTCTTGAGTATGGTGACTGACATTGGTTGATTTCGAGTTGACCAAACGATAAAGCCCCCTTTTTTTGAATAAAAGAGGGCTTTATTAATAAAATGAGAAGTCTGGCATCGAGCTATTTTTCCAGGGGGCTACCCCCAAAGTATCTTCGCCGCAGCAACGTTTCACAGCCGAGTTCGGGATGGGTTCGGAGTGGTGCCATTGCGCCAGAGACACCAGACAAGCTTGTGGTTCTGATTCGTTGAGTGAAGAACCCTCAAGACTGCACAGCGAGAGAATATAGAAGGTCAAGCCCTCGGTCGGTTAGTACGTCTCGGCTGC